>CACGIE010000004.1 GCA_902573015.1 uncultured Candidatus Poseidoniales archaeon
GTTCAGACGGACAGGCAGAATTGGCAAGGTCAAGAGGAGCAGAGGATAGGTCAGGACCTAGATTGAAGTCGATGCTGGAGTATTTCTCGAAAATCCACCGGGGAGGACAGGTTGACTTGGAATGGGTAACTAGCAGAGGGAGGATGGGAACTGACTGGATCCCGAATGAGATGGAAGAAGCCGTGATAGTTGAAGCTCACCAGTCCAAAGGAACCACGTCAGCATCTGATACGGAGGATGCAGTAGGAGCAATGGTTAGTTCGAGAATAGATTTGCTCGTCTACTCCGGTGGAGACGGGACCACTCGGGACATTGTGGCCTCGCTTTCCAAGCTAGAGTCCTCGGAAATACCCGTGATAGGCGTCCCATCCGGGGTAAAGATGCACTCCGGTTGTTTCGCGAGCTCCCCGAAGGGTGCTGCAGAGGTATTATCCTCGTGGATTAACGGAGACTTGTTAGTTTCTAGTACCGAAGTACTGGACCTGGACGAGGATTTGTACAGGGAGGGTAAATGGGTGGTTCGGCTCTATGCAGAGGCCTTCTCCCCTAACTCCCCGAGGTGGATGCAAGGATCCAAGGAACTTGTGCAGACAGAGTCGGAGGATGACGTTGTCGTAGGCCTTTCAGAGCACATACGGGAATCACTTGTTAGCGAGCATCAATTAATCATCTGGGGATCGGGAGGGACCTTGAGGGCGATTGGCGAGAACAACGGATTCGAATTGACGACTCTGGGCATTGACGCTACCATGGGAAGTGAACAAGTGGGTACCGACCTAGATGAGTCAGGGATACTGTCCATCTTGAGTTCTCATGATGGCCAAACAACTCTCCTATTGTCCCCTATGGGTGGTCAGGGTTTCCTAATCGGCAGAGGCAACCTACAACTTTCGCCGACTGTCCTGGAATCAATTGGAATCGACAATATTCTTGGCGTACTAACTCCAGCTAAGCTACTGACGGTGAGGAAACTTAGGATTGAGACCGGAGACGAGGGAATGGATGAGAGATTCGCCTCAATGAGATACATGAAGGTGCTTCAGGGATACAGGACAACCCGCATTCTACCTGTCTCAGTGGATTAGATTTCCATTCCCGATGCGGCCATCAGAAGACCTAGGAAAGGTGGACTGGGACGATCTGGCCTGGACTTGAATTCTGGGTGGTACTGAGTACCAACATAGTAGGGGTGCCCATCAAGCTCCATGATCTCACAACGCTCCCCCGTCTCGTCCTTTCCTACGTAGACTAGGCCAGCCTCCTCGATATCCCCTATCAGCTCAGGATTTACCTCGTATCTGTGCCTGTGCCTCTCGTCGACGTGCCCTTCCCCGCCATACAACCTCCTAATTTTGCAATTATCCACAAGGAACGGGGTAGGCTTCGACCCTAATCTCATAGTCCCTCCCATATGGGTCTTGGAAATCTCGGGCATGAATACAACAGCTGCATGGGCTGGTTCCTCATCGAACTCAGTAGAGTTGGCTCCCTCCATTCCGAGTACATTGCGGCAGAATTCGATTGTAGCGACCTGCAGTCCCAGACAGACACCGAGGTAAGGGATTTTATTCTCTCTTGCATATTCAGCTGCCTTGATTTTACCCTCAATACCCCTGATACCGAATCCACCAGGGACCAGGATTCCATCAGCAGATCTGAGCAATTCCCATGCCGAATTATGAGACTCGGAATCTGATTTCTTAGTTTCCTCATCTAGGGCGGACGACTCGATCCAGTCGATCACAAGCCTCCGATTGACCTTGAAAGAGGCATGCTGGAGAGCCTTAATGACACTCAGATAAGAGTCAGCCAGATCCGTGTACTTGCCTGCTACTGCGATGTGCACTTCCTCAGCATCATCCAGAGTGTCAACGTGATCGGCCAGCTGCTTCCAATCATCGAGTACTTTCCTCTTGGCAGCTATTTCGAATCCAAACCTTTCTGCTAGCATACTTGTTACTCCCTGCGACTCGAGCATTATTGGAACCTGGTAGATGTTGGAAACATCATGTGCAGAGACAACCGCTTCAGGGGGGACGTGGCAGAATGCTGAGATTTTGTTACGAGTTTCGTCGATTAGCGGGCTCTTGGACCTACAAACCAGCATATGTGGATTGATACCCAGTCCTCTCAATTCCTTAACCGTGTGCTGAGTAGGCTTGGTCTTCTGTTCCCCTACTGGCCCCATTACGGGAATCAGACTCACGTGAACGAAGCATACATTCTCCTGTCCTACTCTGAATTGGAACTGTCGCAGAGCTTCGACGAAGGGGGCGCTTTCAATGTCGCCTACTGTTCCACCTAGCTCAATTACGCAAGCATCGGGCTCCTTCCCGTTTCCATCGCTCGGTATATGCGCCACTCTCTCTATCCAATCCTGTATTTCATTGGTTATATGTGGGATAACCTGAACGGTCTTTCCAAGGTAGTCCCCTCGCCTTTCCTTCTGAATCACCTTGTTGTACACCTTCCCTGTGGTGATGTTGTTATCTCTGGTTAGGCACACATCCAGGAATCTCTCGTAGTTACCGAGGTCTAGATCTACTTCACCTCCATCGTCTAACACGAATACCTCTCCGTGCTCGAAGGGACTCATTGTCCCAGCATCCTCATTTAGGTAGGGATCTATTTTTACTGCAGTTACCCTCAGTCCAGCGCTTTTGAGCAGGACTCCTATGCTACTAGCAGTCACTCCTTTGCCCAATCCGGAGAGCACTCCACCCGTCACAACGACATACTTCATCTCATCAACGGGGTTTGAATCACTTGCCCATCCCCTATCAACATTGGCACATAAGTTCCTGTTTCGCCCTTCTTTAATTTCAAGTATCGTCAGAATTACGGCTACACATGTCGGACGTACACGGCGAGAGAGTCCTTGTTACCGGGGCCCTGGGACAGATAGGTACTGACCTTGTCCAAGCCCTTAGGAGGGAACATGGAAAAGACTCGGTAATCGCATCGGATATCAGGGAATCAGACGGCCACTCATCGATTGAAGAAGGCCCCTATATCCCTCTTGACGTAATGGACACAGATGCTATTTCGGCAATTTGCAAGCGAGAGGGAATAGGAACAGTATACCATCTAGCTGCACTTCTCTCTGCAACTGGCGAAAGGAATCCCGATAAATGCAGGAGGATAAATATCGGAGGAACTATTTCGGTTCTCGAGGCGGCTAGAGAGTGCTCTCTGAGGGTGTATGCACCCTCCTCCATCGCTGTTTTCGGTCCTGACGCACCCAAGAATCCGCCTCAGGATGCACCTCTCAATCCTACTACTGTCTATGGTGAGACGAAGGTTAGCGGAGAGGCTCTAGCCATGGAATACAGAAGAAGTCACGGAGTCGATACTAGGGGGATTAGGTATCCAGGCCTCATTTCCTACAAGGCCCCTGCCGGAGGTGGTACTACCGACTATGCAGTAGAGATATTCCATGCAGCTCTCGATTCTGGGCATTACGAATGCTTCGTCAGAGCTGACACGCGTCTCCCAATGCTATACATGGATGATGCAATCGATGCCACGCTCACACTCATGGATGCAGACGACGGCCTTCTGGGCGATTCGAGGGCAGGTTACAACATCCCTTGCCTCTCATTCTCTGCGGAGGAACTAGCGAATGCAATTTCAGATCGAGTTGAAGGGTTCACCTGCGACTTCGTTCCGGATGTAAGACAGGAGTATGCTGACTCATGGCCCGACTCAATTGACGGGACGGTGGCCGAGAGAGAGTGGGGGTGGAGCCCTCGCTTCGACCTAGAGTCGATGGTCGACGAGATGCTCAGGGGAATTTCCGGGAGCTAGTCCTCTGAACTCTCCCAATCTGGTGTACTTGGGTCCGTCCTGGCCCAGAGGACATCGTCGATTCTTAGAACGCCTATTGCAGCCTCCGTGGCCCCAGACAGAGCGTTACTAACTACGAATTCCGTATCCAGAACACCCAGCTCTTCCATATCGCAGTTTTTGCCACTTTGCAGGTCGAAGCCAACCCACGCACTGCTATCCTTCTGGTCAGCTGACAAGGAGAGGATGACTTCCACAGGATCCCTTCCCGCATTCTCAGCGAGAATCCTAGGAATAGACTCCAGAGCGGAGGCATATGCCTCTATCGCAAGCTGTTCCCTCCCGGATTGAGTCTGCGAGAACGCTCTAAGATGACTTGCTAGGTGTGCTTGAATAGCCCCTCCACCGGGAAGAACTCCGGGCTTGCTGTTGAGTCGGTGGGCAACTCCAATTGCATCATCGAAAATCCTGATCGCCTCATCTCTAATCTCCGGAGTCGACCCCCTAACGACTAGAGTCATGCCCCCTCCTAAGCCCTCAATGAGTGTGTGCTTGACTTCGGAGACGACCTCTTCTGACCTGTTCGAGTAGCTCCCGATGTCATCTGCGCTCAAATCCTCAGCCTTTCTGATTGGCGTTGCACCGGTAATCCGGGAAAGCAAGCTCAAGTCTTCCCTCTCGAACCTCCTGTATGCAGTAATTCCGGAATCCGTGAGCATGGAAACTGCCTCGTCATCAATCCCCTCTCTTACTACCAGCAAATCAACTCCCAGGGCCTCGAGGTGATCCACTTGCTTTCGCAAGTTCTGCCTTGATCTTCTGTGGAAATCCTGGAGAGTCCCCGGACTACTAATCTCGATAGACGCGCTGATCTCTAATTTCTGCTTATCTAGGCCGCCATCGATAATCGCTATACGGCCTCCGTCAGTATTGGCCTCAGTGGATATATCGACTCTGCACTTTAGCAACATCAAACCCCTTACTAATGAGCTATCCATTACTCCGCCTTCCTTAATCTGGAGACGTTTCACAAACATCCTCTCAATATCGTCTCCATCTCCCAAATCAATTAGCGAATCTGCAGCCTCGATTGCTAAATCAGCCAAGATATCGCATAACGATGAATCTCCTTTTCCTTGTAGTGAAGTTCGAATAACTTGGAATTTCTGACTCTGATCGGAGGTCTTCGAAACCCTTGAAATCTCAGCAATAGCCTCATCCAGAGCCAAGGAATATCCATTGACAATTATTGATGGATGTACTCCCATCCTAACCAGTTCCAGGGCATTCTGGAGCAACTCCGAAATCAATAGGACCGTGGTGGTGGTTCCGTCCCTTGCAGAACGATCCTGCGACGAAGAGGCATCGATCAACATCCTAGCCGTAGGATGCTCGACGTTGGCTGTCTCCAGAACCGTCACCCCGTCGTTGGTCACCAATGCGGATCCGTCAGCGTCTACAAGCATCTTATCGAGGCCCTTGGGCCCTAACGTAGAGCGAATCGCCCCGGCTAGAGATGAAGCAGCCCTGACGTTGTTTACTAGAGCGGTTCTTCCATGTATTCTATCAGTATCCTCGATAGCCAAATCGTAATCTGACTCTACCATGGTGGGATGGCCACTGAAGACTCCGTTTTCAATACAATCATCTGGTTCTAGGTGGGTTTCGGGCAACCTCCTCCCGTTTGATTCAAATACCTCCCCTGTCTCGCACTATACAACTCAAGGTTAACTAGTGATACAATGACTGAAGAAAATTGGGACGATTTTGACGAAGAGGCCATGGATGAAATGGTCCGAATGTTCGAGCGAATGGGTATGCCAGTAGACGTTGATGTGCTAAGATCACTGATTAAGCAAGTAAGGAACCAGTTTGAACAGCTGGGCATTGACCCAAAGAAAGTCTCGATGGACGAGGTCAAGCTAGGAGTAGATTCTGATCCCGAGGAGTTCATGAAGAACTTCGAATCTATGCTGAGCGGCCCCCAGGGTCTTGGCGAGTTTCTGAAGAAGATGGGAGTGGATATTCACATCAAGCCATCAGTCTCGGAGGTCAGAGTAGACGTCGACGAAAGTAACAATTCAGACGAGGACAACTCAATTTCTTCCGATGATGTATACCTCAAGGAAAACAAGATGTACGTCACTATCGATGTTTCCAGATACGAGGATATTGATCGGGATAACCTCGAAATCAGCCTAACAGGTGGAGGCGAGGTGCTGCAATTGCTAAGGAAGAATCAGATTAGACCATTCAGGAACTTCGTACTTCCACACGCCTCCTCTGGAGATTTCCAGTGGGAAATTAACAACGGCATACTGGACATGACATTCGAACTGAAGTAGTTTAGAAAAAATCAGGAGAAATAGAAATGGGATCAGCAGTAATTGGAATTGACCTAGGAACGACAAACAGTTGTGTTGCAACTATAGAAGCAGGAAAAGCGGTAGTAATACCGAACTCGGAGGGCTCCAGAACCACTCCCAGCGTAGTCGCCTTCACGAAGGAAGGGGAGAGACTGGTAGGTGTAACTGCCAAGAGGCAGGCCGTGACTAACTCTGAGAGGACAATAATTTCCGTAAAGAGAGAGATGGGAACAGATTGGGTCCAAGAAATAGACGGGGACAACTATTCTCCTCAGGAGATATCGGCATTCGTTCTTCAGAAGCTGAAGTCAGATGCAGAGGAATATTTGGGTACCGAGGTCAAGCAAGCAGTAGTCACTTGCCCAGCATACTTCTCCGATGCACAAAGAAAGGCAACCAAGGATGCGGGAAGGATTGCTGGACTAGAGGTTCTTAGAATAATCAACGAGCCGACCGCCGCAGCACTGGCCTATGGAGTCGACAAGGAAGAAGACCAGACGGTCTTAGTTTACGACTTGGGAGGTGGTACCTTCGATGTGTCCATTCTCGAGATTTACCAGGTCGACGGTCAACCTCAGATAGAGGTTAAAGCAACCAGCGGCGATAACAGACTCGGTGGTGACGATTTCGACGAGGCGGTTATGGATTGGATAGTCTCCGAGTTCAAGAAATCCACTGGAATAGAACTAGAGAAGGACCTTCAGGCAATGAGCAGGATCAGAGAAGCCGCCGAGAAGGCCAAAATCGAACTATCCGCAACACCATCCACCCAGATTAATCTCCCATTTATCACAATGATAGATGGTCAGCCAGAGCATCTTGATATGTCCCTGTCTCGTTCGAAGTTTGAGAAGCTTACAGCGTCTCTTGTTGAGAGGACTATGTCTCCGACTCGTCAGGCAATGAAGGATGCTTCAATCAAGAAGGGAAATGTCGACAAGGTCCTCCTAGTAGGCGGTTCAACTAGGATTCCCGCTGTTCAGCAAGCTATTGAGAAGGAGGTCGGTAAGGCCCCATTCAAAGGAATAAACCCCGATGAGGCAGTGGCTATGGGCGCTGCCCTACAAGCAGGAATCATCGTTGGAGACGAGGGAGTCACGGATGTGCTACTTCTGGACGTCACACCCCTCACTCTGGGAATCGAGACTCTGGGAGGGGTTACTACTACGATGATAGAGAGAAACACCACCATCCCCTCTCGTAGGTCAGAGACTTTCTCCACGGCAGCAGATAACCAACCTGCCGTAGAGGTACACGTATTGCAAGGTGAGAGAGAATTTGCTAAGGACAATATAACCCTGGGTCGATTCCACCTGATGGGGATTCCAGCTGCACCAAGGGGGATCCCGCAGATTGAGGTAACATTCGATATAGATGCAAATGGGATAGTCAACGTTTCCGCTAAGGACTTGGGAACAGGAACTGAACAATCGATAAAGATAGAGAGTCAAACCTCACTTTCCGAGGATGAGATTAGGCAGAAAATAGAGGATGCCGAAAAGTTTGCAGATGAGGATAAGAGGAAGAAGGCTAAGGTAGAGATGCGCAACTCTGCAGACAGCGTAGTCTATCAGACTAGAAAGATGATTGATGAGAACGAGGAGAAACTCACCGATGAAGACACCAAGCCAGTCCTAGAGAAGCTGGACGAACTCGAGGCTCTAATAGTCAAGGATGAGACTCCGGTCCCACTGGAGGAAATAGACGAGGCTGCAATCCAGGCAAAGATGTCAGAACTGGAGGAATCAATGCACTCAATCTCAACTAAACTGTATGAAGCCGCGGCTGCAGAGATGGCCGAGGAGAAGGAAGAGAGCGGTGACGATGGAGTCGTTGATGCAGACTTCGAGGTCGTTGACTCCGAGGAAGAAGAGGACTGATCAATCCTCAGTAATCAGTCTGTGTAGGGTCCTGACGTGGACACCCGATGTGCCATACTGGAAGAGGGGGTTCGCCCCTTCCGAACGAGCCTTAGATCCAGGTCCCCATGCAGTTCCAGCAATATCTAGATGCACCCAAGGAATCTTCTCTGCTTCCTCCTCGAATCTCCTAGTTGGAACAAAGAACTCTAGGAATGATGCAGCAGTGTTAGAGGAGCCAGCCCTGCCTCCAATCGAGCCGTTCCTGATGTCAGCGAATGCAGAGTCGGTCATGTACTTGCGGAACTGAGCGTTAAGAGGCATCCTCCAGACAGGCTCGCCGCTCCTCTTTGCAGCTGCTTTGAGTCTCTTTGCAATCCCCTCATCGTTCGCCCACATTCCCGTTATCTGGTTCCCTAGGGCAACCACCACTGCTCCGGTAAGTGTCGCAAGATCAACGATGTATTCTGGGTCTAACTCGCCCGCCTTCCATAGTCCATCAGCCAGAACATTCCTGCCTTCGGCATCCGTGCTGAACACCTCGATCGTCTTCCCAGAGTATGTTTTGAAAACGTCACCGGGCCTGTAAGCCCCAGATCCGGGCATATTCTCCGCTAGGCAAGCGATTCCGTTCACCCTCCTCTGATATCCAGTGGCGTGTAGCGAGTGCATTAGGCCGAATACTGTCGCAGCTCCACACATGTCGTACTTCATGTCCCACATCCCTCCAGTGGGCTTGATCGAGATTCCACCGGTATCGAATGTAATTCCCTTACCTACAATACAGGGCCGCTGCACTCCTTCATCAGCATCCGGATTCAACGTGAATAGGACCATGCAGGGTTTCCGATCGCTCCCCTTGCCAACGTTGATCAGCCCCCCCATGCCGAGTTCCTGCAGTTTCTTCCAATCGTATACCTCTACCTCTACGTTGGCCTTGTCCTTGGCCCATTCCTCCGCTCTCTTTGCGTATTCCATCGGGTAAAGCACGTTTGCAGGCTCATTGCCCAAGTCTCTTGCTAGATGGACCCCTTCCGCTACTGAACCTACCTTGCTCAGCTCTCGAGCCAATGACTCCTGATATCTCGAGCTTGCTTGGAAAGATACGTTCCAAGGTTCAGATATGTGATCCTTCGGTAACTCTTGGTGCTCCAGGAACTCGTAGTCCCGCAGTAGCATCCCCTCGGCAAAGTCGATCATTCTCTTCACTGACCAACCTGAAGTGAATCTCACCGTCACGTCGATGCCCTTCTTTTTGGACAAAGAAGATATCAGTCTGGCACCAGTGTTCCTGGCTCTCTTGTTTCCGAGAGAATCCTTCTCCCCCATGCCGACTAGGATGATATTGCACCCCGGAGTCCAAAGCGTCATCCTCCTGCCTTTCTTCCCATCGAAGCCTCCGGATGAGAGGGCGTCTCTCACTAGACTACGTTGACTCCTACTCAGCCCTCTGAGAGAGTTGTTTGGCGCCTTATCAACTCCTTCGAAGAGAGGGAGAACCATTTGTGATCCTAATTCTGTAAATTCACTGCATGCTATTTTCATATTTAGCCTCAAAGAGCCGATTAGTAACCAGTTTACAAACAATTCCTTCTAAAAAACACAATTTCAGAGTCAAAATAAGACTACAGCTCTTCAACTCTGATCTCTCTCTTTCCCAATGCAGCCAGGAAAATGCAGGCTATACTAAGAAATACCGATGGCGATGGAAGGGCCGCGTTTCTACTGTGACTATTCTCGATAATTGAATCGTTGACAGGTTCCGAAATCCATCCCGACGCATCTATCACTCTCTTCTGGTAGAATAAGTGGAAAGCTCCTTGCCCATTAGAAATAGGCGTATCTCCGAAGTTAAGAATCGACTCCGTGCTGTTGGTAGCGTTCACCCCGAATCCACACCCAGGAGAAGAGTAGTTGAACCCAAAACCCTCAATCTCACAGGGCGATTTTCCTGGATCATCTCCGACTGGGAACCAGGTTCTCTCCTCAGTAACATACACCAAAGTGGCATTAGCGGTACTCGATCTCCCGAGGTTGGACACCTCCAGGCGGACCTCGCCCCCCTCTTCTATCACCATTGCATCAATGAAGAGACGAGCCCTCCAGTACCAGACATTCTCAATCAGATACAACATCACATCTAGCTCCTCAGCCAGCCTATCAGATACCGACTCAACCGTCCCAAGTAGGAACTGCTCGTCATCAGTCTCGAACGTGAAAGTCGGGTAGCCCATGACGCCATAGCCGTAGTCCCGGCTAGTGCCGCAATTTGGGTATAGGCCTTGGTTCGCGTTTCGAATAGGAATGTCCGAAATGTTCGAGTTCACTTCGTCTCTAATATGGTGATACATCTCCCAGTCAGGAGGTTGCTCTGGCCATTTTCCCCATGGATACAGCATAATCCAAACTCCGGTATGCATTGTGACGTACAAATCTGCATCAGGAACCACATCATTCATGTAAATTGAATTTGCAAGGGTCTCTGATTCACTGAATGCAGAACTTCCTGGCTGAGTTGTGGGGCATGTGTTCCAGTAATGATCGTAGTTTCTATTCAGGTCTACTTGATTCACGTTCCATCTGGTATCGAAGTCATTTCCATCCGCATTCAGCATGATTAGGATGTGCAACTCGGTATTTGAAAGAACATCTATCACATCCTGCTCACCGTCAGACCACCCCTCGATGTAATACTCTGCAGTGATGAATGCCAACTCCGTCCCCAAATGCTCGTTACCATGATGGCCGCCGTCGATGTACACCACTTCTTTGGCAGTTCCATCCGGCTTGTTCTCCAGACTCCAGTCTGAAATCTGTAACATCCAGAGATTTCTTCCTAGTTCTGTTTGGCCTACAACCAGTAGGTTCACGATATCTGGATGCTCATCTGCCCAGGCATTCAGATCTAGAGTAAGTGTTGCATATGAGTGGTACCAGTGTTCCTGGATAATATCCGGTTGGCTAATCTGGGCCGTTACTGCCGGTGAAGCAGATGAAAGTGCAAACGAAGCAACCAGAATTGTTGCTATCCAGCGGCGCATGCGCCGCTGTAGGGGTTATAACGTACAATTATTCTCCTACTTTGCTTCCAGAATTGGCTATGTGGGACGCCACTATCTTCGTCGCGATAAGTGCTGCACTGAACTCAGTCAATGAACCCTCAGTCCCTGGAACGATTTCGTTTACATCCGCACCAACAACTTCGCAATTCCTAGATGCGAATAGATTCTCAATCAATTCTACGGAACCCCAGTGACTCAATCCCCCCGGAACTGGTGTTCCGGTCGCTGGAACTAGTGAACCATCAAGACCATCAACGTCGAAGGTTAGCCAAACCGGACCAGAGATGCTTGAAATTCTGTCCACTAACCTCTCCCATTCTAGCTTCCCACCAACGACGGACAGTAGATCTCTTGCGAACCAAGTCTCAACCCTATCTTCTTTCTGTATCATCTCTTCTTCCTCATTACAGAATGCCCTAACCCCAATCTGTATCACTCTGCCCACCCCCAAGTCCAGAGCCCGACGCATTACCGTCCCATGGGAAAACCTCTCTCCGTTCAACTCCTCCCTCAGATCAGCATGCGCATCGATCTGAACTACTGTCAGTTCTGAAATATCCCCAACAGAAGGGTGCTGGTGTAAATTCTCCAGTATCGGAAGCAGTATCCCGTGTTCTCCCCCAAGAACCAGGGGGAACTCCTGACCAGTAAACCATGGTCTGACATGTTCTCCGATGGAGTCCAATTGCTCCCTGAGGCTTGGTGCCTCAGAGGACCATGGTGAAGCAGTGTGAATCCTTGTCCCGCTCGGTAGATCTCTTGGGAGAATTGAGTCATGCAACTCTACCTGAGCGCTTGCTTCGATGCATGCCTTAGGGCCGCGACGAGTTCCTTCTCCGTAACTGCAAGTCATCTCAAGAGGAATCTGTAGTATCACGATATCCCAAGGACCAATTTCCGACTCCTCAAGTGCGAGGAAAGTATGACTGCCGGGCTCATCCATGGTTACTCGAGAAGAGAGCACAGATTAACCACTTCGGGCGAGTTGGACGATAGAAATAGAGCAATTAGCAAGATGTTTGAAATAACCTCGGCTTCCATCGGGAGTCGGTGAGAAGATGGGACTAACGTTAGCACAGCTTACTCAGGCCATCAAGAGCAAGGTGGATGTCTCCATGGAGACTCATGTGGCTGAGTCAATAGCAGAACACGCATTGGGCTTCTTTGGCTTCTCAAACAGAATTATCGATAATGCACTCGAGCCAACAGACAGGAACATGTTCTACCAGTTGCAGGACTATGATCTACTAACCACAGAGTCCGAGGAGACCACCCTTTGGGATGGAAGGGAGTGGAGGATCCATTACTGGAAGTTCAAAGCAAACGCTGAGAACTTTGCTAACTTGACCGCTCAGAATGAAGACAAGGGAGAGGAAGATCCCTATGCGGATATCTACGATGGTATGCCTGCAGGGCTTTGGAGAGAGAGGTCAGGGGTAGACGACGACTATGAGGAACCTTTGTTCTAGTTATGTCAGCAGTCATGCTGGGAATTGTTTGAAATGCCGCAGTGTGCGGAGGACCACATGACCAGAGCCTTCTCGATAGCAGTAGTGCTTTCGATGCTGGCGGTTTGCGTACCTTCGTCGCTAGCTTGGGCGGAGGAAGGACAAATCAATAGTTGTGATATCCTTGCAGATTGGGATCAGCAATGGGACTTCTCAGAAGATGGAGGATCCGATGTCTCTCTTGTTCACAGGTATAGGGTACTTTTCGATCCGCCACTCTCTGACTCCCTGGCACATGAAGAATTCAACACTAGCGTCGAGCATACCAGTGGCTCGTTACAATCACTGGGACAAAACACCTCGATTTTCATGGCTGGAGGGGAGATGGAAATAATCCTGGAAGAACAGCCTCAGTTTGGAGACTATGTCTCGATATCTGTCCAATCTCCAGCCGCCTCATGTAGTCGCTCGCTGAATATTACAAACTGGAACCAACCAATCTCAGATCATGAGATCACTAGGGAAACCCATTGGTCACTTTCAGGAATGGAGGGAGATAGTCAGGGAGTCACTTTCGAAGGCAGAGGTTGGCAAAAGAGAACTGGTAACGTCTTAGAGTCCAATGAACTAGGAAATGGCACTCTAGCCCTAGACATGGGGTCTAGTTCACAGGGAGCAGCAATAGATCTTGAATTGGACAGAATCTGGCTAAATGAGACATATCATGGAATCGAACTAATTAGCCAAGACTTCGAGATGTCTGGTTCTGGCCAGATCGCAATTTCAATCGATGAAGGTGATGAGGGGGCGATAATTAACGCGGAGATCAAGGATGCTTATGTCCTAAGGTCATTCAAAGATGGCGAGATCACTGAGAGGATGATGTTCGAAGGAGATGGATGGATTTCTATTGATGGCGGAGATAATGAGAGCTCCGGAGGAGTTTTCGGAGAGGTATTCTTGCTTTACTTCGAGACTTGGGACGAGGATGGCTTTCGCAGACTTCAGGACATCCAGATTGAAGCCAATGCATCTGCCAGAATTTCTGCTGCAGGAGAGTTCTTCTCCTTCGAATTGGAGGAGCTAATACTCAGAGAGAAATGGGAAGAGGGAGTCAGGACCGACCAGTATTCTAGGATTTTCGGAAGCGGGCAGTTTGACTTCATAGCCTCAGATGAGGCCCCATACATCGAGGTCAATGGTACTATCCCAATAATTCACATGCAGTCAGAAGGCGGAGAGACAGTTGCTGATACAATAATTGTTGATGGTACCTATGATGGCGACGCTGAGGGGTCCTTTGGTCTGGTTCGTAGGATTGTGGATTCGGATGTCTATGGTAATGCAACCGGGACCCTTTTTGAGGCTGACAAAATCCAGAATGAATTTTGGTTCAACGTCTCTGCCACGCCTTTCGGTCCAATAGATCAGGAGTGGGGAGCAGAGCACAACCTGACCTATGAGTATGTAGTCCCCCAAGAGGACTGGATGAATCGAACGATTCGTTATACATATGTCGAGGATAACGGGTCCACAGAGGACGAGTTCCCAGATAACTCCCCTATCATCCAGAATCCAGATTCTCCCGAAGCGAACGCCATCTTCTCTAATCACATCTCTAGAGAGACCGGAGTATGCCCTCAGATATTGGCAATAGGAGATAGTTTCCAACTCATAGGGAATAAGGAAATAGCCCTGGATGTATCCGTAATAAGCAGCAAAGTAGCATACATAGATGGTCATCAGATTTCAGTAGCCGAGTGGAATGGTATCTTCGGAGGCATCAGCTCGGCGAATGGCAGCATTATCAACGAGGGGCCTCTTTCTGGATTGCTGAACGAAGTCAGTAGAGTAGTAACATTGGAAATAGGTGAGAACTCCGAGATTTCTCTGATAGAAGAGCAGAGAGTGGATAGGATTCTTTCTCCTTCGATAGTTACATTCGATGAGAACACCCCTCCCATGCTCTCCAGCAACTCGGAGTCCTCGGTAAGGTTCCGCGAGTCTGTCTTATCTTCAGAGGGTGGCATTGCTCACTTAGAAATCTCCATCGATGACATAGATACGGACACGAAATCTGTGATCGTGGATCTTTCCTCTATCGGCATGGGTCTTATCGAACTCTCAGACTCGGGCCTTTCGGGCGATCTTGTCATTCACGATGATGTCTGGACGGCGAAAATTGTCCATAACGGCCTCCAGAGCGGTAATATTCCAATCTCTGTAATCATGGAGGATTATTGGGTTACAAATCAACAGGATGTCAGTATACAGATTTCCAATGCACCACCTCGTCTCATTCACCTTGACTTCTCTCCTGACAGCGCATTCAGGGGTGATGAGGTTCAAGTTCACCTAGGCGCCTATGATGGCCACGGAATCAAGTCTGTTTCCGTTAACCTACAGTCCATGGGCGGGCCAATGGTCGAATTATCGCCAGAGCCTGTCGAATCTGACTGGGAATGGCAGCATAACGGGGATACAAGATTGACGGAAATAACGATTTGGTCGGGCTCCTTCCGAATTCCTCCAAGTATGTCTCCGGGGAGGCAGAATATCCCCATCCATCTGGAGGACCAGGAGGGAGGCTCAACTACTACCACTTTGATTGGTGGAATTCTCTCCAGTAAGATAGGAAGGCAAGCAGAGAAAGTCCTCATAGGAAATCAACCACCCTCCATCACTAATCTTACGATTCTAAGGGATGGGATTCCAGTCGATCAAGTCACGTCACTTAATTCCGGAGGGGAGTTGAATTACACCCTAGAGGCAACCATTCAGGACTTCGATGGAGTCTCCTCTGCCCAGGCAAAGATAGGAAGACTTGCACCCATAGGTCAGTCAGAGGTATGGCAGTTGATGTCAGATAACGGGATTGGACCCGATAGGGTAGCTAATGACGGAGTATTCTCATTGTCATTCTCGGCTAGATCTTCTCTCAGCGAGGGGGAGATGACATTGCTCATCCGTGCGACTGACATCTTCCTTTCCACGACCGCGGAACAAGACCAACAGCACAATGTTTCCATTACTAAGTCAGACTCCGCAAAATCGGGGTCTTCTTGGATTTCTTCCAACTCTACTACAATAATTCTGATTTCACTTGTGACATTGCTTGCTGTAGGGGTCGGGACATTCATCAGCATTGTAAGGAATTCAGAATTGGACTAGAATGGTGCGAGTGCCGGGATTTGAACCCGGGTTCCCACGTTGGCAACGTGGGGTGATAACCGCTACACTACACTCGCGCAGGCTTTTGCAGGGCCGACTGGCTTTTCTAAGCGTCGGTAGCCGTGTCAACAATCGCATTCACTCTCGCTCTAATTTCATCTCTCGTTATTCTATAGGCTTCAATCTCCCTACCAAACGGGTCTTCCAACCCCCAGTCCTCGTCTATTGGCAGGATTGGACAACTAACGCCACACCCCATGCTGATTATTTTGTCAAATTTTTCAGGATCGACAAGATCTACAGATTTAGGATGAAGGCCCTCGGTGTCGATGGAGATTTCCTCGAGCACTATCAGGGCATTTGGTGCCACCCCTCTGCCTTCTGGAGGATGAGTTCCAGCAGAAGATGCGGTATGCCCCAAATCTCTAGCAATGGCCTCAGCCATCTGACTTCTACATGTATTTCCGACGCAAACGAACAGGAGTCGCATGAATACAGCACGCGGTAGTGACTAATTAACCGATTTACAATATTGGATATAGTCTAAATCTCTTCAGAATAGGTTTCAATAATATCCCTTCGAACGGATGGCCATGGCTGACTCTCCTGTGTCACATCATCCTTCCGGATCTTCTGCGGAAACAGGCAATGCCGAGGCCTCAAATGAGCAGAGAGCCCAGATGGAACAGGCTTACCAGCAGATGCAGAGAAAGATGAGAATTGGTAAGATGGACGAGCAGATAAAACACAAAATCATGGTACTCTCGGGCAAAGGGGGAGTTGGAAAATCAACAGTTGCCACGGGACTTGCCCTTTCTCTGGCACGCGAGGGAAAGAAAGTCGGATTGATGGATATTGACATTACAGGCCCCAATGTACCTAAGATGCTAGGTCTCGAAGATGCAGATCTGAACGTCGAAGAGGGCCAGATTCATCCGGCCGAAGGGCCCGCTGGACTCAAGGTGATTTCAATGGCCTTCCTACTTGAGGACCCAGACAAGCCGGTAATCTGGCGTGGACCCATAAAGTTGGGAGCAATTCAGCAGTTCATTGGTGACGTAGCATGGGGTGAACTAGATGCCCTCATCATCGACTTTCCACCTGGAACTGGTGATGAACCATTGACAGTCAGTCAGAGCCTCCCCGGGATAGACGGCGTAGTGATCGTGACTACTCCTCAAGAGGTCGCCCTCCTAGATAGTAGGAAGTCGATCAACTTCGCCAAAACAATCTCAGTTCCGGTCCTAGGAGTTGTAGAGAATATGAGCGGATATACCATCAGAGGGGAATCCGAACCTAACTCTAAGATTTCAATAATGGGCCCGGGAGGGGTGCCTATTGACTGCCAATCAGACAATGACGGGAGGTGGGAGGTCACTCTGGATGTCTTCAAGTCAGGCGGAGGGGAAGAATCATCCATAGAATTAGAGGTCCCTTTCCTAGGGTCCCTCCCTTTCGATCCCGGAATAGTTAGAGGTGGAGATGATGGAGTGCATCGAATAATTGCAGAGCCGGAGGGAGAAACAGCCAAGGCATTCAATTCTATAGTGGAAGGAATCGTTGAGCAACTCGAAAAGGGCTCACAACGTTCTCTAAGGATAATCTAAGGTCTAATCCTTGCGTCGAATTGATGACATAGTAACAGTCCCAAGAGTACGTAATGGTTGCTGAAACAGGTATCTACATCACCTGGGTGTCAGGTGCTATTCTAATCAGCATAGCAATGATGCCTCTGTTCAAGCCCCAATTCGCTAGGATCAGTCTGGATGGATTCATCGATATGTTCAGACGATATTGGGCCCACATGATAGTTGTCTTCTCGGTCTATCTTTGGAAGGATCTCCTTGACGGTCTAGACAGGATATTGATGGCCAACACACAACTGGATATGACTTTCCTAGTTTTTGCGATAGAAGGTGAGGCTTCCCTGTGGGTACAAGAGGGACTCAGGAACGATTTCTTGGACGTGTTCATGACTCACTTCTACGTCATGGGCTTCATGACGGCAACCTTCTCATCCTTCATTTATCCAATTTATTTTGATGATAGGCACATGGCCGACAGAGTTTCTCTTTCCATGTTCTGGGTGTATATCCTTGCAATACCATTCTACCTGTTCCTGAATGTCAAAGTCACAGGAAATTACATCGAAGGCATGGAGACTATAGCATATGACTTGACACCCGAAATTCACAACTGGTTCAATAGAATTGATCCATTCACAAATGGGATGCCCAGCCTCCACATCGGGCTTCCGTTTGCGATTTGGCTAACGATGCATAGATGGGATGAGGACGGAAGGTGGAACAAGTTCCGTTCCTTTCTCATCATTTTCATTGCCCTGACCTCGGTAGCGATAATATACCTCGGAATACACTGGTTCGTAGACATAATCGGAGGAATGGTGGTTGCCATTCTCGCTGTAAACATCACTTCAAGAACACATGAGCCAATATGGAGAATGGCTGATGAGAGACTTTTCACTAGGAGACTAGCCCGTACACTGGATAACCCGAGAGGTTCGATAAGGAGCACGCTAAACTCACTCACAAAAGCTCTCGATCCAATTAAAGAACCAGGCAAGAACCAGACAGGCACACTCATTTTGGCACTAATCCTCCTAACAGGATCAGTTCTATTGTGGGACGTCACCCATCAGAAGATATCCATCGATGAAGCTGAATCCCCTACATCGGCCTCTGGTTCGGGAGAGTGGTTGATTTGGATTGAGGACTCTGACCAAGAGATTTCGATTACGGCCACCAACGTCATATCAAAAACAAATAGAACATTGGGAGGAATGACGTGGGGAAGTACCCCTAAAGTCGTCTCTTCGGGGAACAGTTTCGTAGTTTATGATGAATTCAGAGTCGACTACTTTAGTCATGACTCGGGGATTGGGGCACTCGAACCAATTTTCAGTGAGCCTTCCACAGAATCCCTGATCGATATTTCTATTTCGTCAGTTTCCAGTGATACTGTATACATAGCAATGCTATCCAACGAGAGTCTCAGAATATTGGACACCAGTGATCAATCTACTAGAATTATACAGTCTGCATCGAACTCCTCGGTAATCGCCTCTTCAGGTTCACTAGTGGCATTTTCTGAGAGCTCCCCCTCTGGTCCTACTGTAAACATAACTTCGGCAGACTCTGATCTGACTATAACGATCCTATTGGACCCCAGTTCCTCAGAAAGAATTGAAGAGTCAATCAGGAACTCTGGCGCGTTGCTAGATTTCGAGAACTCCACCATCGTCGAACTGGTAATGGACTCTAATTGGCTCGTAGCGACTGTAGATGTCGGCCCCTTCAATAGGACAATCATAGTTGACACGTTATCGATAAATCAGACCTTGATTTCTAATCCTAGGTGGGACTCCTCCTCTCCTAGTATAGGGGAGGGGAAGGTAGCATTCCTCCAAGTAACAAGAGATGACATCATCTCTACATCTCAAGACTCACTTAGGAACAATGATGTTTACGTCTACTACATCGAATCTTCAGAGACTAGACAGCACACCTTCGACGATGATGTCGATCAGTTTCAACCTCAGATATTGCTGGACCGACTAGCTTGGATAGAAGTAAATGATCAAGGAGAGAAGCAGTTGCTAGTATACTCATTCATCGATACAATAGAGCCTCGCAACTCCCTTCTCCTTCAAGCCTCGATACTCGCTATGATTCCGCTAATTTTCCTATGGACTCTCCAGTCATATGGGGCCAAGATCGTCACTCAGCGAGTCTGAACATCTCATCTAGGCTTCTAGAGGCTCTTCTTATCGTATCCTCTGGGATATCCACAATCTGTTCGGGGGTAGGGTCCATCAGTGCCTGTAGTATGTCCTCCAACTGGGTCTTCTTCATGTGCCGGCACATTACGCAGGCACCCATCAGATTCAGGTTGTCTTCCGTCTCAGCGAGAACCCTGTCTGCCGTGCCGCATTCAGTGATTAGCATCATGTCCTTCTTTCCTACGCTCGCAAGTCGGATAGCCTCGTTCATCAACAGCTCGCTACTACCTACAAAGTCACTTTCGTCTAGCACTTCTGAGTCACACTCGGGATGACTCAGAACCATCAGATCGATTCCGTTTTCAGCCATGCTCCTCTTCCAGTTTCTTATCTTGGAGCCAGTAAACTCTGCATGAACCTCGCATTCTCCTTCGTACAGAATAACTTCCTTACGACCTTGGAGTGACTGCTGAAGATGCCTTCCCATGTACTTGTCTGGTACGAAAATCAACTTGTCTCCGGGCAGTCTTTCGCAGATTCTAAGATAATTGCTACTGGTAACACACACGTCACACTCGGCCTTAACAGCAGCACTGGTGTTAATGTAGCAAACTACTGGGACTCCAGGATTCTCTTCTTTCAATCTGATTACGTCTCCAGCCCCAATGCTGTCACTCAGTGAGCAGCCTGCATCTGGAGATGGGTGTAATACAGTCTTCTCGGGACTAACTATCTTTGCAGTCTCTGCCATGAATCTGACGCTTGAGAAAAGGATGGTCTGCTGCGGAGCATCTCTAGCTTCCTTTGAAAGGGCGTAACTATCAGCCACTGAGTCTGCAACCCCGTATGTGATGTCCGGGGTCTGGTAAGAGTGGGCAATTAGGAAAACATCCTTCTCGTTCTTTAATCGATTTATCTCTAGAGTCAGAGGAGCCAGTGACTTACAGATCTCGATACTCCATCTCATCGGCTGCTTGATTGCATATTGAAGCCTTATTGCCTCTTTCTCTATCTCTGAGTCAGAGTACCCAAAAGTTCCCAAGAAAACTCTCGGAACCGGGGCCGCTGGCATGTCCAGAACCATATTGACCAATCAACCGTCAGAGTGCAACCGCTTTCAACTCATCTGGTGTCCGGTTTGCATGGAGTGTCCGTCGATTCACATTTGGAAGCCCGAAATTGTACTTCATGAGGGAGCCGAGGCAATCGTAACGGCCGGTTCCTGGCTTGGCAGGAGGGCCGTTCTAAAGCACCGCAGAGCTAGAAGATACCGACATCCCGACCTAGATAGAAGGCTGACACGACAGAGGATGGCGGTAGAGGCCAGAGTCCTATCTAGACTAGCCGCTGCGGGTTTTCCCTCGCCGAGTCTAATGCTAATGGAACCAGACCAATCGACAATGTTACTGTCCAGGATAGAGGGAAAGACCCTATACGAAGTTCTCAAATCAGAAGCTTCTTCTGGAGATATACTACATTCTCTGGGGGTTTTGATTAGAAGATTGCATGAGATGGGAATCTCACACGGAGATCTAACCACTCACAATGTAATGGTCTCAGAAGATGATCTGTATTTAATCGACTTCGGGCTTTCCAGACAATCTCCCGAATTGGAGCATTTCGGACTCGATCTACAGGTCCTTAGGGAGTGCTTGGGCTCAAGTCACACTAACATACCCGATGCAATCGAAAGGGTATGCGAAGGTTACATGGATTACGAGGGCCAAAATAGCGATTCAGAGAGTGCCATCAATGTCATCGAGAGATTTCACAAGATCGGGGGAAGGGTCAGATATCACGGATAGGTTGGAAAAATGAGAGTTCTCTTTGTCACAGGTAACCAAAATAAGATAATCGAAGCATCCGGTATACTCTCTCCCCTGGGTTTCGCTGTTGAGCAGTTATTGATTGGCGGACAGGTCCCAGATTTAATCGAGCCACAGGCAGAAGGAATTGAGGAGATTGCCAAATCTAAGCTTGAACAAGCCGTTTCCCTGACAATGGGTACAGAATTTGAGAATGAGGTATTACTGGTCGAGGATTCCGGCCTCTTCATCGATTCTCTTTCGGGCTTCCCGGGACCCTATTCCTCATTCGTCCAGGAGACAATTGGATTGTCCGGAGTACTAACTCTGATGGCAGGGGAGGCAGACCGGGGTGCCGAATTCAGAGCCGTTGCAGCAGTCTCCTTCCAAGGAAATATACTGACCTCCACAGGGATATGCAGAGGGGTTATTTCAGAAAATATATCTGGCGATTCTGGCTTCGGCTATGACCCCATATTCATCCCGGAAGAAGCGAATGGGAGGACATGCGCCCAACTCTCTTCTAATGAGAAATCGTCCATCTCGCATCGTGGATTCGCTCTAAAGGGAGTTTCTGAACTCCTGAATCTCCCGTCAAAGTGAATAGAAGCACTCCTCCTTGGACGGGGTAATGGTCACCGCCACCAGACTCCTGCTGTTCGTAATGGCCGCGGTGTCAATCCCAATTTACCTTGTTTTCATCGTCCCCGAGGGACTTCTAATGCAGGCCGCAGGTGCGGTTCTGATACTCCTCCTAGTCTCAATGATTCTTTTCACAGGCAGGCGTCCAGCACCTTCCGTTGTCAAAAAGAGTCCAGTCGTCATCGAGGAGGGCTCTACTTTCGGAGACATCGAACTCCCTGCACCGGTTCTTTCTGAAGAGAAAACCGGTGAAATTAGGGATTCAAAGATCAGAAGGAGCAGAGGCAGGCAGAAGGGTACAGAAATCACAGACCTGCCAATGCCTCAATCCATGCCTGAACAGTCTCCCTCCATTTCCATGGATGCTATTGATTCCCCCGACTTCAAAGTGGAAGAGGCAGAGGGAACCGCTAAGGTCCACATCGCAAAAGCAGACCCTGAACTTCAGGCAGAAGCTGAGGTCGATCGGTACCTAGACCAACAGAGGCAGAGGAGGGAGATATTCAGAGAGAGGCTACACAAGGAAAGGCGCTTGGAGATGTCCAAGAGGATGGCCGAAGAAGCTGGAAAGTGGACTGAAGCAGAGGATGGTGAAGACCTCTCAACTCTTACTAGTATCCCAGGACACGGTTTGGCTGTGATGTATGAGCCAGAAGAGCCCGACGCCTCGATACCTCAGGGAATCTCATACGTCAGAATAGATGACGGGCGGGTTCTAAAGATCCGCGTCTCATTGGATGCCCCCGGAGGAATGCACGCTGGTACTGATGAATCCCAAGACGAGGAATTAGAGGCCGACATGCCCCCTCCTCCATCTCCTCAGGGGATACCTATGCCGCCACCCCCTATCCCCGATCTCCCACCTCCGGTAGGGGCAGATGACTAGTCAAGTGATACGTTGAAGCGATACCACCAGTTCGCAGTTGTATGGCTCAAGATGTAATGATGGTAGAGGACGTTGAGGTCGACGGTTCCAATCCCAAGGGAGGAATCATTTCAGTCTGGACACTGAACAGACCAGACAAACTGAACGCCCTGAATACAGAATCACACAAGGCAATCAAGAAGGAGTGTGCTAGGGTAAACTCAGATGATAATGTCCGATGCGTAGTGATCAAAGGAGCCCCCCCTTTGGAACCAAGGGAGGGAAAGAGGCCCAAGCCACACGCATTCGCGGCCGGCGCAGATATCTCTGAGTTTGTTGGCAAGGACTCTGATGATGTACGGCCATTCTTCGAGGATAATGCATGGGAGGCAGTTTGGAACGTCTCCAAGCCAACAATAGCAATGGTAGACGGATTCGCACTCGGGGGGGGGGACGGAACTGGCGTTATCATGCGATATCAGACTCGCTTCAGAGAGATCAACATTCGGTCAGCCCGAGATCAACCTTGGACTCATTCCGGGAGGAGGGGGGACTCAGAGGCTGTGCAGACTAGTAGGATACGGGAGGGCTATGGAGATCGTTCTCTCAGGCGGCATGGTGGGCGCAGAGGACGCGCTAAGTATGGGAATAGTCAACAGGATTGTACCTAGCGATAATCTAGAAGCGGAGACCATGAAGCTAGCTACGGAGATTTCCAACAAGTCACCACATGTCACGAAGGTAGCAAAGCGAGCAGTAAGGGGTGCCTTGGAACTACCATTCTCCGAAGGGGTCTTGATGGAGCGCTCTGAGTTCGTCGCCCTTTTCGATACTGAGGATAAGGAGATTGGGGTCACGGCATTCCTGGAGAGATCCGATGCAGAGTGGGTAGGAAAATAACCCCTCAACACAAGCTGCTCGAGATCAACCTGATTGAATCGGACTCCTTGGTGGGGTCAATAACCAGCCAACTAAACTCTGATCCGGATAGAACTAGCTCCTCCTGAATCTCCCTAATCCTATCCAGATTACCGAGATAGTGGTCCACTTTCTTACCGTTGTGCTTTTCTCTGTTAGCTATCATTCCTCGATGCCTCTCCTCGTTGGAGACATAGAGAACAACTCCGATAGCCACTCCGCCAGCCTCTCTCCAGAGGTCAATAACCTCCTTGTTTGGGACATAATGAACCCCTTCCAGAAGTAAGTCAGTTCCCTTTGAGATGGCTCTCTCTATTACCGCCAAAACTCCTCCTGAGAGGGCCTGAACCGTTTCTTTCCAATCTTCCGTAGCCGAACCCCCAGCCGACTCGAATGAGGAACGGTGCAGGGCAGGGCTTGCAGTGGATGATATCTGGGTCCTCAGAACCTCTCGAATTGTGTCCGTGGACGCTATTTTTGCAAAGCCAAGAGAAGATGCCAGACTTGTGGACATAGTGGACTTTCCGACCCCACTGGTCCCACTGATAATCAATAGTCTTGGGACCAATCAATCACCTAGCGCTGAATTGATTTGATCTCGAGGAACTCCTCCATTCCGTGGACCCCTAACTCTCTCCCCAATCCCGATTGCTTGTAACCTCCGAAAGGAGCAGTAACGTTGAACGCGCCACCATTAATGCTAACCTGACCAGTCCTCAACATCTTGGCTACTCTCATGGCTCTCTCCTCATCACCTGACCAGACCCCTCCAGATAGCCCATATTCAGAGTCGTTTGCTAACTCTACTGCCTCCTCCTCTGAGGAGTATGAGGTGATGCATAGAACAGGACCGAAAATCTCCTCTCTGAATATGGTCATGTCCGGGGTAACGTCCGCGAAGACAGTCGGCTTTACGAAAAATCCAGACCCAAGCCCATCTGGCATCCCCTCGCCTCCTGCAACTAGAGTGGCTCCTTGTTCGATTCCGCTAGAGATGTACGAAGAAACACTCTCCTGCTGCCTCTTGGAGACCAGTGGGCCACATCTGCTGGACTCATCCATAGGGTCTCCAACAGTGTACCTCCCGATCTTGCTTGAGATAACCTCAACAACCTCGTCTCTAGAATCCTCTGGCACCAGAAGCCGGGTAAGGGCCGAGCACTCCTGACCAGAGTTGCCGAAGCATGAGTAAATCGCCGAAGTTGCCGCTCGTTGGATGTCTGCGTCATCCAGAATAATGTTCGCACTCTTTCCCCCCAGTTCCAGTGTCACTCTCTTTACGCTTGGTGCCGCTAGTTCCGAGACCCTAATCCCAGCACTTGTAGATCCCGTGAAGCTGACCATATCCACCATTGGATGGCTACACAAGGTCTCTCCGATATCTCTCCCGTGACCTGAAATCAAATTGAAAACCCCATTGGGGAGGCCTACTTCATCCAGGATATCTGCTAGAAGGAATGCATTCAGGGGCGCCTCCTTGGATGGCTTCAGTACCATCGTGCAACCCGCTGCGATAGCTGGCGCCACCTTTCCGATTATCTGGTGCAGGGGGAAGTTCCACGGGGTGATCATAGCTACCACCCCTATCGGCTCCTTGATTACGAGAGAGTTCCTTACCTCTTCCTCCCAGACGTATCCGTCCAAGATCTTCGCATAAGACCTAGAAACAACCCTCGGAGTCCCTACCATCGCCATCCTGGAGTACTCTATAGGAGTCCCTACCTCTGCAGTAATTATCTCGGCTAGATCCTCGCTTCTATCCTTGATTAAGCCCGAAATCCTGTTTAGGAATTCTACCCTCTCGCTAACCTCGGTTGTCGACCAATCCGTGAATGCTGACCTAGCAGCCTCCACAGCAGCATTAGCATCTGAATCGCTGGAGACTGGTACGGAACCAATCACCTCCTCATTAGTCGGATTGATTACCTCGATAGAACCCTCTCCACTGGGTTCTATCCAGTTTCCATTGATGTACAGGTGCTGGCGTTCGTGCATGGTTGACCCAAACTGCAATATCTTATGATATTCATGCAATTCAATAGAGTGGCCCTTGCTCGAGTGCCATGCCCGTTTCTACCGACATGCTTGACGGAGGGGTAGCCGTGGTCACTTTGTCTCCAGCTGCCTCCTCGAACACCTTCTCCCCCGATCACTTCGACCCATTCCTCTCATGCTTACAAGAGGTGATGGCAAAACCCTCTTGTAGGTCAGTAGTAATCACTGGTTCTGGACGCTTCTTCTCCTCTGGGGGGAACATGGACGACTTTTCTGATGCAATAGACAATGGCAATATTGGTAGTACAGTTCAGGAGATGACCGATAAGCTACATCCACTTCTCTTGAAGATGAGGACTTCGGAGAAGGTTTTCGTATGCGCCATCAATGGATCAGCAGCCGGAGGAGGGCTGGGTTTGGCACTAGCATCTGACTACAGAGTCTGCTCTCCAGAGGCGAAGCTCGCCTCCGCGTTTTTCCGACTCGGGCTCTCACCCGACGGGGGGACGACATGGTTGCTCCCAAGACTTGTCGGGAACCAAGTGGCTCGCAAGTTCTTCTTCAACTCAGAAGTTTGGTCAGCCCAGCAGGCCCTCGATTATGGAGCAGTCGATGAGTTGGCCGATCCTGGTGTCCTTTTAGATAGGGCCATTGAGGTCGCCAGAGATTGGGGCAAGTGGTCGGTCAGCAGCAGGAAGGGGACAAAGCAGCTGCTAGATGCATCCACTTCTACATTCTTCGAGACTCAGTTGCATTTCGAGCAGTCGCTAATGGTTGCATCATCGCAGACGGAGGACTTCGTCGAGGGAGTCACGTCATTCAAGCGCAAGAGGGAACCGTCTTTTGGAAGGTTCGAGGAGGAGTAGGATGGTCAGAAGGCTGATTGTCATGCGTCATGCTAAGAGCAGCTGGAAAGACCCGAACCTCGATGATCACGAACGACCACTGAACAAGAGGGGCAGGGGGGATGCACCCATGGTGGCAGATGCAATTTTCGACAGAGGTTGGATTCCAGACCTTATCCTTGTTAGCAGTTCGAAGAGGACCCTCCAGACTCTGGAGGGGATGTCTCACAGGATGGGAAAGGCTCCATTCGAGGTTAGATCGGGAATCTACCATGCAACAGTAATAGATCTAATGGAAGAATTGGAAGGTATGTTGGATAACGGGACTACCATGATAATTGGGCACAATCCTGGCTCGGAGATTCTTGTGAATCATCTCTCAGGGGAATGGCATACAATGCCCACAGCAACCGCAGTATTATTGCTCCACTCGGGCTCATCATGGTCGGTTGAGGCCGTCATTCGTCCAAAGGAGATTGCGTAGTCAAGGATGATCAGGGACTTCTTCAGACCAGTCTGACATCTTGTTCAGAGTGATGGTCACATTAGTCACCTCCCCCTGCTCCCAATAATCAACACCAACGAATGTCGGCCTATTTCCTACAGTTTCCCAGCATAACAGAGCTCTCTCCAATAGAGTATCGTAAGCATTGACCTGAGAAGCTTTGACTGGATCCGGAAATCCAAAATCGTTATTTAACCAGTTATTCATATGCCAAACAGGTTGACTTGCATCGCCTCTACCTAGGTCACAAGTCATTTCTTCTTGGCTAGACTCTCCATACGGGGTATCCCAAGTGTGCTTCCAAGCCGGCAATAATTTAGTGAAATTATCTTCATATTCCATCTCGATGAAAATCAAGACATCAGTTCCAGATAGTGACATATCCCCTATAGATGGCCATGGGCTTCCCAATTCGTGGATGTAAGCCCTCTCCAGGATTCCTGTTTCATTCAGCAGGTACTCCAGATGCTCCCCTGGTACCCGATGGTTCTGTATCAAAAGACTGACAACGTCTCCACTACTATTATTGTGGAGGGAATTGAGACTTCTGAGCCAAGCAAAGGCATCAACACTACCAAACAAGCATGGGGGTGTATTCGGCAAGGACGGTGCATGGCAAAAAACCACATCCTCTTTTTCACTATTAAACTCAGACTGGTGATGGGGGTCTAACATGAAGGCTCTGATGCCATCGTCCCATTGACTTTGCAAACCAGTTAGATGGTTTATTCCAGCCATTATGCCATCTTCTGAGGTGGAAAATGAGTTATGAGTCTCTGCGAAGGTGAAATCGTCATATGTTCTCAGGCAATACCTAGCCTCTCCGTGACAGGTGATTAAGTCATTCGGATCCATCGGATCCAAGCCCCTTTCCAATTCCCAATCGTTGGGGAGATCATCGCCATCCGCGTCATCATCCCACTCATCGCACTCCATGTCCGCGTCTAGATCGTCTGGTACAGATTCACTATCAACCGGGTCAGTTCCGCACATCGCTTCCTCGGCATCACTCCAAGAATCCCCATCATCATCCAAGTCATTGAGGTCGCATTGTGAATCGCCATCAGTGTCAGTTGGGGTTACGTCAGCGTCATTTGGGTCCGTTGTGCAGTTCAGCTCCTCGGAATTGCTCCAACCATCGCCATCGATATCCAGATCCTCAGAGTCCTGAATGCCATCTCCATCCATATCAGGAGGGGGCCCTTCTAGGCATCCTGAGGTTATTAGCGAGACGCACAACAAAAAGGAGAACAATTTTTTTTGCATTTACCAGCATCCTACCTGTCAAATCCAGTCGCATCCTAGTCCATCACGGTCTCGTGGTGGTTCGGTACGAAAGTCTGCTCAGTCATTGGGGGCCTCACGTATCCCCTCGCGGTCTTCCTCTCTGGCAGCTCTATCGGCTCTGGAGTGAGGTCCTCGTACTCAATCATAGACAGTAGATGGTTAATGCAATTCAAGTGCGCGTGCCTCTTGATATCGGAGTTAACCACGAACCAAGGGGACTGCTTGGTGTCAGTGTGAGCGAACATCACGTCCTTCGCCTCAGAGTAGTCTTCCCAGCGCGTGAGTGACTCCAGATCCATCGGACTGAGCTTCCACCTCTTGTGCGGTTCGTCCAGCCTTGCCTTGAACCGCTTCAACTGCTCGTCATCGGAAACTGAGAACCAGTACTTGATCAGAATCGTGCCGGACCTCATCAGCATCCTCTCGAACATGGGGCACGATCTCATGAATTCGTCATACTCCCCCTCATCGCAGAATCCCATGACCCTCTCGACCCCGGCTCTATTGTACCAACTTCTGTCGAACATAACTATCTCTCCCGCAGCGGGGAGATGATTGACGTACCTTTGGAAGTACCACTCGGTCTTCTGCCTCTCGGTAGGGGCTGGCAGAGCAGCCACTCTCACAACTCTGGGATTGAGGTACTGCGCGATCCTCTTGATCACGCCACCCTTCCCGGCAGCATCTCTGCCTTCGAAGACGATCACGACCTTGAGCCCCTTCGCCTTCACCCATTCCTGTAGTTTGATTAACTCTAATTGTAGCCTGAACAGCTCCTTGTTGTACTTCTTCTTCCCTATCCTCTCTATTTTATCGCTCCCATTGCCGCCCATTGTAATCAATCCCCCATAGCCGTCTTTGACAAAAGCCCTCTGGTCAAGGATTCGACGAATCCCGACGAATTAAAGGAGGCTGACAAGATCAATCAGTGATGACCTAGGGTCTTCGGACTTGGTAACTCCACTAGCCAAAAGAACCCCCGAAGTGCCAAGTTCGATCGCCTTGGCCACGTCCCCACCGGTCTTTACCCCCGCACCGCATAGGATGCCAACACTCGTGGACACTTCTCTGACTGCTTGGGCCGTACCACTGACTATCCCAGGATCAGCGCTAGTTACCGAAGTCTCGCCGCCAATCAACTCCGGCGGCTCTACAGCAACAAAACCCGGCTCCAATGCCGCCAGTGCCCTTGCCTCGTGAATGTCTGCGGCACAGGCGCAAACATGGAATCCATCGGGAATCTGCTCCATGAGCATAGCGACGTGCTCCAAGCTCACCTTATGTTCCGCATGATTGATCAGAGTTCCTGAAGCCCCCCTCTCCAATGCAGTTTCAGGATGCAGCCACCCCGTATTCGAACCGAAACCTACGGGATCAAGATGCTGACACCATACCTCCAGTCCCGGAGCAGCAGCGACTACGGCAGACAGATCGAATGCAGAGACCGCAGCAACCATCCTAGCCCGTGTGCCTATGCTCGCCATCGCTCTAGCCAGATCTTCGGCACACGCCCCGTGAGCAGTCTGGTAGGTCTTGAAATTAACAACAACTAGGGAGTCGCCCATGGCTCCCCGAGGGACTGGGTCTCTTTGACCATGACGGGATTTACAACCCATTATCCTATCTTTTTCTTGGTTTAACCATGATCAACGATTTTTGAACTCAGGTCGGAACCCTCTGGGATCCTGGCCCTCATCCCTATCAGGCACCCCTCGATGTTACAATTTGGGCCTATTTCCGCCCCCTCCAGAACAACTGAGTCGCGAACAACTGATCCTTCCTCGATGCAGGCTCCGAAACCTATCGCGCTTGAGAAAACCTCTCCTTTGTTCGTAGAACCTTCTCCGAACCATGAGTCTCTGTCAACTGAACCGCTGGAAAAACTACCAGCCGAGATACATGCTTGGCTCGCTTCTACGAACGATTGAGGAGTCCCCGCATCAACGAACCATCCTTCGAACGGGAAGCCATTCAAGCCACCGGTTGCAGCTAGGTTCTCGTACACATCCCTCTCCATGCTATGCGCTCCGTCGGGCATCAAATTGAATATCTCAGGCTCCAGGATGTATGCTCCCGCATTAATCAGATTGGAGAAAGCCTCCTCTATCGACGGTTTCTCTTGGAACCTCATTATCTTTCCACTCTCTTCCCTGTAGTCGGCGACACCGAATCGGGACGGATCCTCAACCTCCCACAGCGAGATGGTCCCAATTCCTCCATTACTCCTATGGAATTCGAGCATCTCTTCCACTCTGAGACTGGTAATTAGGTCTCCGTTGATTACGCAGAATGTGCCTCCGGAGAGATGCTCTCTGCAGTTGGCAATGGCCCCTCCAGTACCCAGTGGCTCGGTTTCCTCGATTATCTCTACCTCGTAGGGGAGACTAACTTTGGAGAAGTGATCTCGCATCTTCTCTACTCCATAACCAGCGGCAATGAGTATTCTATTGACTTGAGATTCAGGAATTATCCCCACAACATGCTCAATCATCGTCTTGTCTAGAATTGGTAAGAGGGGCTTCGGGACGCTTTCTGTCCAGGGACGGAGCCTTGTTCCGAAACCTCCAGCGAGAACTATGACATCCATGGGCGGTGGATCGAGCCTTTGCGTTTGAGCGCTTCGCGTCTGCGACTGTCATAATCTCGATGCGTATCGTTGAAAGACGGACTATGCCTCGCGAGGGTGTGAATATCCACGAGTACCAAGGTAAAGCCCTCTTCAGAGAAGAAGGTGTAGCTGTACAAGAAGGCGTTCACTGCACAACAGTCGACCAGGCTCTGGAAGCGTATGACTCTCTTGGAAGCAAGATCGTCGCCGTCAAGAGCCAGATACATGCGGGAGGACGCGGGAAAGGGAACCTCTACTGCCCCGACACTGGCGATTTGCAGATGGAGGGCGGAGTCAAGATTGCCTTATCGCGTGACGAGGTCGAGACCTATTCGAAAAACATCCTAGGGAACATTCTGGTGACCAAGCAGTCCGGTCCGGAAGGTAAGATGGTGAACAACCTGTACATAGAGGCAGGCTGTGAAATCGCCCATGAGTATTATCTCGCTCTCTTAGTCGACCGAGAAAAGGATGCCATCTTGGTGATGGCTTCAACTGAGGGAGGTGTCGACATAGAGGAGGTTGCTGAGACTACTCCCCAGGCTATTCACAAAGCTTGGACCGACTCATCGGGGAAACTGCCTACTGGGGCTGACAGTGCGATGGCTGATTCCCTAGGACTCACAGGCGTATCAAAGGACTCGTTCAAAGAGATGCTAGGGCGCCTGGTTTCTATGTTCGTATCACGGGACTGTTCTATGGTTGAGATCAATCCTCTTGTGAGAGCAGGAGATGGTGCGATGATCGCGCTAGACTCCAAGATAAGTTTCGATGACAACGCCTCATTCAGGCATCCCTGGAGAGCGGAGATGAGAGACATGTCCGAAGAGGAAGAGGTCGAGATTAGGGCCAATAAATCCGGCCTGTCATACGTCAAATTGGATGGAAATATCGGTTGTCTGGTCAACGGAGCAGGATTAGCCATGGCCTCAATGGACGTGATCAAACTATACGGGGGCGAGCCTGCAAACTTCCTCGACATTGGGGGAGGGGCCAACAAGGAGTCAATCACCACTGCCTTCGGAATAATTCTCGAGGATCCAAATGTAGAGGGTATTCTAGTGAATATCTTCGGAGGAATCATTCGCTGTGATATGGTGGCTCGGAGCATAATAGATGCATCCAGGGAAGTCGGGCTTTCTGTTCCACTGGTGGTTAGATTCTCAGGAACGAACCACGAAGAAGGAAGGGACGTACTTGAGGAGAGCTCTCTGGAAGTCACCACCGTGGGTACGCTTGCCGATGGTGCCCAAGCAATCGTCGCTGCAACAGTTGGGGTGGACGCTTGAGTATCTGGATAAATGAATCCAGCAAGGTCCTAGTTCAGGGAATTACTGGAGGCCAGGGAACATTCCACGCCACTCGAATGACGGAGTACGGGACAGATGTCGTAGGGGGGGTCACGCCTGGTAAGGGCGGCCAATTGGTCAATCTCCCTGGTCGGTCTGTCCCTGTCTACAATACCATGGATCAAGCCGTTTCTGAAACCGATGCTGATGTTAGCGTAATCTACGTTCCAGCGAGATTCGCAGCAGCAGCAATTGTCGAGGCCGCCGATGCCTTCAACGAAATCAAGGGCGAGGGATTGATTGTATGCATTACAGAGGGAATTCCTATCCTCGATATGATTAGATGCATAGGGCACATTTCGGAAATGCCTGGAATCAGGCTTATTGGCCCCAATTGTCCAGGAATCATAACTCCGGGAGAAAATGGTGGTTGCAAGGTGGGAATCATGCCAGGATATATCCACGCCAAGGGAAGAATAGGTATCATCTCGAAGTCCGGTACACTGACTTACGAGGCAGTAGCTCAAACCATGAGTGTGGGCGAGGGTCAGACTACGTGCATAGGTATCGGCGGGGATCCTATCAGTGGAACTGGATTCATAGACTGTCTTGCTGCCTTTGAGGATGATCCAGAGACTGAGGCCGTAGTGATGATTGGCGAGATCGGTGGGACAGCTGAAGAAGATGCTGCGGCTTGGGCTGCAGACAACTTCAGCAAGCCCATTGTCGGGTTCGTTGCAGGGGCAACAGCACCTCCCGGCAAGAGAATGGGGCACGCCGGGGCGATTATCTCCGGTGGAAAGGGAACGGCGGAGGAGAAGTTCTCCGCATTCGAGAAGGCGGGGATTCACATTGCCAGAGATCCATCGAAGATAGGGGAAGTACTAGTCTCGGTGTTGATTGAAGCCGGACTACGAGAGCCTTAGGAACGAAGGCATCCAGCATGATCTAGTTGGTAACCATGTCCGGCATATTCAACTCAGAATTGGACTCAATTCTTGAGGGGACATCACGCTCGTTCTACCTCTCCCTGAAGGAATTACCCAGGGCAATCAGACCCCAAGTAAGCCTCCTGTACATGCTTGCAAGGACTTCTGATACTATTGCCGACTCGGAAGGCGGGGAACCCAAGGAACTCATGGGAGCTCTAGAGTCATACGATGATTTCACACAAGGTCGATCCTCGGACGCTCCGGCACTGTCTTCATTCTCACAGTTTCAAACCAATAAATCGGAAGGGCTCCTTCTGAAGAACGTAGAGACAGTCGTTTCCAGGATTGAAGGATTCTCTGATTCAGATCAGGAGGCAATTCGCTCATGCTTGGGAATCATCATCAGTGGACAGATTCTAGATCTGAATAGATTCTCCCAAGGAGAGGGGGACGTATCCTCTATAGAGAAAAATGATGAATTAGACGATTATGCATATCGAGTTGCTGGGAGTGTGGGTGAATTCTGGACTCGAATGTCATTAGCCCATCTTTTCAAATTAGACTCTGAGAAGGAGAACGAGCTATTCGATAAAGCCGTTAGGTTCGGCAAGTCACTACAGATGATCAATATCCTCAGGGACATACCAGCAGACCTTGCCCTAGGTCGATGCTACATACCCAGAAAAAGCCTAGAAGAACACAAATTGAGCCCACAAGACCTATTGGACAAGTCGAAAATGGAGGCCTTCAGACCTCTTTATGACGAATATCTAGATTTGACCTCCAAGTATCTGGAGTCAGCAATCCAGTACATCGAAATGATACCTCACTCGCAGTTCCGACTCAGAGGGTCTTGTATGCTTCCAGTAATAATTGGAAAGAGGACTGTTTCCCTACTTAGGGGTAGAAACGTTCTAGACCGAAAAGACAGAATCAAGATTGATAGATCGGAGATCAAAGATGTAGTCAAGCAGGTCGTCATGGCCGTCCCATTCAAAGGCTCAAGTAAGAGACTCCTAAGAGATTGATCACATATTTTCGAGTCTTTTCAACTCTAAAAATAGCGATGCGCACCCCAATCGTACTCGGGAGACATTCAAGTGGACCCCAATGCCGCCAGTTTCTGAAGAGTTATGGTGCCGAGCAAGGATTCCGACATCGAGATCGTTCTCGAGGGCGAACTGCATGAATCTATTTTTCCGGAAACATCAACCAGCCATGAAGAACAGATAGACATCGTCAGAGCGACTGTCGGCCTAACAAAGGAAGCTGCTAGAGCTATCAGTATTACTGCTATTGAGGCAGTTAGGGAGGGGGCTCTATTTATGGGGGTCATAGGATCAAGAGGTGAGTTGTTGGACCCATTCAAGCATATCGATGCAGCAATATGGTCAGAATCAGAAATCCCCGAGCATATGGTAGAAACATCGTACGAATTCTGCGAAGAACTCACTCGTAGGGAGGCAGGAAATTTTTACCACTCCTTCAAGTATCTCCCGGAGGAGAAGAGACAGTCAATAATGGCATACTACGCCTTCTGTAGAAGGGCCGATGACATCGCAGACGGAGACTTCGTGGACATTTTCCCAGGAGGATCATCGGATGATCCGGAGTCTGTGGACTACAGATCAAGTATTGAGCGTCTGAGCCCGGGGAATCCAGTACTGGATAGATCCACATACAATGACAAGATGTCGCAACTATTCTACTACCGGAAGAAACTATCCACGGCATACGGCAATGTCACATCAACCGATCCGATTTTTATCGCCCTCAAGGATACTGTGAGAAAATACGGCATTCAGAGGCAACTTCTCGACGATATGATCAGTGGTATGGAGAATGACTTCCACAAGAACAGATATCAGACCTTCGAGGAACTGTATTCATACTGCTACAGGGTTGCGTCCACAGTCGGTCTGGTCTGCATTGAGATTTACGGATACGACGATCCAAAGGCCAAGGAATATGCAGAGTCTTGGGGCGTATTCATGCAACTAATCAATATAATCAGGGACGTCGCGGAAGATGCCCAGCGCGATCGAATATACCTCCCAATGGAGGATTTAGCAAGATGGGGAATTTCAGAGGAAGATGTAAAGAGTGGTAAGGAACTACTCAACCACCCTGGATGGGCTCCTTTCGTAGAGGAGTATTTGGATAGAGCCGACGGATACAGGCAGCGCGCCTTCAAGCTACTCTCCCATCTTGACAAGTCGGCTCGATACTCCCCTGCAGCAATGGCATCTTTCTACCAATCGATTATGGCCAAGATAACCAAGAAGAACGGAGATGTTTTCACAGAGAGGATTCAGCTGACCAAGACCGAGAAGATAATACTTGCAGGATATGTGTACGCGAGGTACAGATTCTTTGGTTTCTGATGGTAATAGCCCCATCATCAATTTTCGTATGGAAGATGTATTATTCAATAGTAAGGAGGATTAGACATGAGGGTGGCTGTTCTTCTTGAGGAGAGGTGCAAACCGAACAGCAATGCCTTTGCGTATCTGAAGAAGTACTCAGAGATGTGCGAAAGAGAATGTATTCAGGTAGAGGGATCAAAATGCAAGATTCTGGAGACGGCATGTCCCGTTTGCTTCACTCGAGCCAAGCACTGTCCCGATGGGGCTGTAAAAATCATCAATCTTCCAGAGGAACTGGACACTGACCTAACTCATTCCTATGGTGAGAACGCTTTCAGGTTGTTCCGCCTGCCTTCTCCTCGACAAGAGCAGATAGTGGGAATATTAGGTCCAAATGGAATAGGCAAGTCAACGGCCATAAACCTACTTTCCGGAACATTCAGGCCAAATCTCGGGGATTGGGAAAACTCATCACCAGATTGGGAGGAGGTAATTTCCACATTCCCAAGAGGTGAACTAAGAGACTACCTTGGCATGGTTTCGACAGGCAAAGTCAGCATTGCGGTTAAGCCCCAGTACATCGATAAGTTACCTCGAATATTCGATGGAGAAGTGAGAGAACTTCTAGCAAGAGTAGACGATAGGGAAGAAATCAAAAACTACACTGAACTCATGGGAATCTCCCATATTCTAGATAGAAAACTTGGGGATCTCTCTGGTGGCGAACTGCAGAGGGTGGCGATTTGTGCTACCCTACTCAAGGAGGCCGACGTCTACTTCTTCGACGAGCCATCTTCATACTTGGACATATATGAGAGAATGAGGATGGTGGGAGTGGTGAGGGGGCTTGCAGAAAAGGGGAAGAGGGTACTGGTAGTGGAGCATGATTTGGCAATCCTGGATGTTCTCTGTGATTTGATTCACGTCATCTATGGGGAGAGGTCTGCCTATGGGATTTTTACTCCCCCCAGGTCTACAAGGACTGCGATAAATGCGTACCTTGACGGCTTCCTCCCAGAGGAGAATGTCAGGATTAGAGACAAGCCGATACAGTTCCTGAGGGGGCGAAATCGAGGTGAAGAGGTAGGTACTCCCATCCTTAAATGGGGAGATATTGAGAAGACTCTAGGAGACTTCAGACTGACTACAGGAAAGGGTGAGGTGAAGTCAGCTGAAGTCGTTGGAGTAGTCGGTCCAAATGCCACAGGAAAGACAACTCTGGTTAAGATAATTGCAGGAGAGATAGATCCCGACGAAGGTTGGTGTACCATGGATGCCAAGGTATCCTACAAACCTCAGCACGTTCGTGCAGACTTCGAGGGAACAGTACAAGAATGGCTCGATACGGAGATAGGAGGGAAATGGCGAAGCGGCGAATTCCACACCCAAGTAACTAGGGCCCTACAAGTTGACAAAATGGTTGACTTGCACGCGACTAAACTTTCAGGAGGAGAACTTCAGGCCGTCAGCATCGCTATCTCCCTGGGAAAGGATGCGGATCTGTATCTGTTCGACGAGCCCAGTGCACATCTAGATGCCAATGCTAGAATGGAAGCTGCAAAAGCAATCAGGAGAACGATGGAAAGTAATGAGAAGGCTGCCATGGTCATCGATCATGACACCTACTTCCTGGACATAGTTAGCGACTCTGTTCTGGTATTCCAAGGCGAGGGCGGGGATAATGGAAAGGCCATCGGCCCACTATCACTCCGAAAGGGCATGAACCTCTTCCTATCCGATGCCGATGTTACTTTCAGGAGGGATATAGAATCACATCGTCCAAGGATAAACAAGCCTTCGAGCAGGAAGGACCGAGAGCAGAAATCATCCGGCGAATACTTCTACTCCGACTAAGACGGACCATTGGCTTCTTGAGGGGCTATTGGGGCCCAACGTCGTGGCAGAAGAGTCAGAAGACGGTGAGTCAGGGGAATCACTCACCGAGGAAGTAGATCTCGAGGCCAGGGTTTCCGAACTGGAGGAGGAACTTCAGTATGCCAAAGCAGAAACAGTAAACATTGCTCAAAGAGCTGCCAGGGACCGTTCAGAGGCTCTGAAGTATGGCGGCGCCTCTCTAGCTAGGAGTCTTATTCCAGCCGTGGACCACCTTTCCAAGGCTCTAGAAGCTACGGAAATAGGTGAAGGTACAGATTCAGTTATTGCAGGGGTGAGACTTACTCTAGAAGGACTCCGATCATCTCTAGAGTCTGAGGGAATCAAAGAGATTCAAGCCCTAGGTAATGATTTCGATCCCACTTGCATGGAGGCAATTGCCACAGTACCTTGTCCCGAAGGTGAAAATCCTGGAAGTGTAATAGAAGTCATCGAAACTGGATACAGGATGCATGATCGCATCCTCAGAGCATCAAAAGTCATTGTCGCTGAGGGTGACTCGTGACCAAGAAAGGTAGAGCCTACTTGCTCGTATTTGGAATAATTTTCACATACGCTGGAGCGGTATTTGCCATACAAATTTCAGCCCCAGATTACCCAATAGAACCGGACAAGTTCCCAACCAATTGTCCAGAAGATTCGATTAATTGCTCCTTAATCGCACCAAATCACCATAGAAGTGGAAACCTTACAGAGATCAGAATCAACGCTAGTTTACTCGAGGTTATGGATGAGGTCAGAAAATGGGTTGATTCCCAATCTGGAACAAGTATCATAGGAGATTGGCCCGAACAAACCCATGCAGTATTCAGAACTCTAATCCTTAGGTTTCCAGACGATTTCTTAGTGCAGGGTTTCTGTGATGATGGGGATAGCGTACTCTATGTTTACTCAAAGTCACGTCTCGGTATTTCTGATCTAGGTGTCAACAAAGCTCGAGTCGAGAGCTTCGCTGAGCATATGGCCAACGTCGAAATGGCTACATCAGAATGCGTCTAGGGATGTCCGGCGCTAACCTTGTCTGCAATTATTGACCCCGATATACGAAAAGCTCACACCCTTCCGTCCGCATTCTACACAGATTCTGAGAAATTTGAACAAATCATAGAGGGGTTTTCGCAGAATTGGCACTTTGCAGCCCACGAGAGCCAACTCTCAGGCAAGTCGGCAATTGAGCTGAGACATCTGGAGAGTTTGCTGGGGGAGCCAATGATGTTGGTATCCGGAGATGAAATCAGGTGTATTTCGAACGTTTGTACCCACAGGGGGATGCTATTGGTTGATGGAAGTTGCTCCAAGAGCACTATTCAGTGCCCGTATCATGGTCGAACCTTTGGATTAGACGGGAGCATGAAATCGATGCCAGAGTTCGATCTGACCGAAGACTTTCCTACTACACAAGACAATCTCAAGACATTCCCCTCTATATCCTGGAAGGGGCTTTTCTTCACTGGTTTAGAGCCATCTGGGTTGAAATCATGCTTGAAAGAGATGGAAAATAGGATCGGATGGATGCCAATCGAGAAATTCGAACATGATCATTCTAGGAATAGGTGCTATGAAATCAGAGCAAATTGGGCCCTGTACGTTGACAACTACTTGGAGGGCTTCCACATTCCATTCGTCCATAACGATCTCAATAGGACGCTTGACTACGACGATTATAGGACGGAGATTTTCGATGGCGGAGTACTGCAGATTGGTATAGCTAGAGATGGAGAGCCTATCTTCAAGATTCCAGAGGAGTCACCCGATTTCGAACTAAAAGTTGCAGCTTATTATTACTGGATATACCCAGGTCTAATGCTCAACTTCTATCCCTGGGGCCTATCTGTCAACATAGTCATCCCATTGTCAGTCGATCGAACAAGGATAGAGTATCACGGATTCGTATGGGACAAAAAATTCCTAGGGAAGGGTGCCGGAGGGGATCTGGACAAGGTCGAGGAGGAAGATCAATTTGTAGTAGAGTCGGCACACAGGGGGGTATCATCAGTGTCTTATGAAAGAGGGCGATACTCACCTTCCAAGGAGATAGGCGTCCATCACTTCCACCAAATGCTAACATCTTAGATTCAATTCATAACTAATTGTCCATTCGTTATGCAGTGCCCATGTCTCGCCAAAGAACAATTGCTACTCTGCTTGTCCCTCTATTATTGCTATCGGGATGTCTAAGTGATGAAGCATCAGAAGATCCCGAAACTGAAGATTGTTCAGCAATCATAGGAGACTCCTGTGAAATCGAAGATACTACCGTGGATGATGGAGTCTTAGAGCAAGAGATTTCAATATCGGGAACTAGTTTCTGTGACAATACTAATCCGGACCATTGCCTTTTGCCATTTCCTTCGTCTGCATTCCTTGATTCTGATTCCGGAACCGCTACCGGGTATAGGTTGGATATCGATGGGCAGGCTATACCCGACTCGGCTTCCGCTCCATCAGAAGATTTTCATATGCTAGATAACAAGGATGGCCACTCCCCGTCTACACAGATATTTACTACGTTTAGCAGCCTTCCAGATATTTCCGGACTAGCCTCACAAGACTCCATCCCCTCATCGGCCCTCCCTGGCCACAATAGTCTGATTCTCAATATGGACACTGGCCAGATTCTCGAACATTGGGTGGAAATCTCGTCCAGAACACAGGAAGATGAGCAAACCCTCGTCCATGTGCGAACCCTCAGAGGACTCGATCACAATACCCAGTATGCAGTTGCATTCAGGAATCTGATAGATGGGGACGGTGAACAGGTGGCCCCATTCCCAGGATTCAAGGCATTGAGAGATGGATCAGTAACCGACAATCAACAGATAGAGTCTCTCAGATCCAGCTACGAAGACATGTTCTCCTCTCTTTCCGAGATTGGCTACGAAAGGAAGGATCTGACAAGTGCATGGTGGTTTCACACAGCATCCAGTCAATCAATCATGGGCGACATAATCTCGATGAGGAATAATGCGACCCAATTATTAGGAGAAAATGGGATAGGGTGCAATGTCACATCTGTTACTGAGAACTATGCCGAAGACAACACAACCCTCAGGAGAATAAGTGGGACTATCACCACTCCTCACTACCTTCAATCCACATATCCCCCAACTCCAATGACTCGTTATGAGGACGGAACTCCCAGATTCAACTTCATGACAGAGGTTGTGTTCACAGTTACGATCCCCCAGTCTGCTGCTGACTCCTCACAACCTGCGCCGCTTGTGGTCCTAGGCCATGGCTTCCTGGGAAATGGAGAGGGTATGGTCTCTGGCTTCAGAGGATGGGCAAATGATTCTGGAGTCGCCACAATAGGAACTGACTTCAAGGGTTGGAGTTCAGATGGCGACTTCGGTGCTGTCACCTTCGGATTGATGAATGTGAACTATCTGCAGCATCAGTCTGAGAGACTCCAGCAATCTGTAATCAACCATCTTGCAATGGTCACTACCATCAAAGGGGTTTGCTCTGATCTCCCCGAATTCTATCATAACGGGATTAACTTGGTGGATACTACTGATATCGATTACATGGGAGTTTCTTTAGGGGGAATCAGGGGCCCTTCTATGCTGTCCCTAATCCCAGAAATTGATCGAGGAGTCCTTTGGGTAGCAGGTTCATCTTTCAGCTTCATTGCCGAGAGATCCACACAGTACACTCAATTCGAGGAGCTTTTCTCTTCTCCACTTGCTTACGAATCTACAATGGACAGGTCGATTCTTCTCGCACTAATGCAATCTATGTGGGATACGACCGAACCCGAAACATACCTCCCCTTCATTGATGGCGGAATGGACGGGGAACTACATCCCTACGAGATACTCTACGTGGTTTCTATCAATGATGCACAGGTCACCACACTCTCTGCGGATAGAGCCTCTAGAACCTCGGGAATCCCAGTTCTTGCAAACTCCACATATCACCCCTATGGCCTCGATGTCACCGAGGCTCCAGTTTCTGGCTCGGCGATAGTTTACTTCGATGGCAGATTCCCAGCCGTACCTTCGGGAAACATACAGGGGCCTATGGAATACCATTCCCTAGCCCATAACCAGGTTCTAGGATACGATCCCGCCGTCGACTTGGCTACTGACTTTCTCTTGAGCGGTCAGATTACCGACACATGCTCAGGGGAGTGCTACTTCGAAGGGACTTGGTAGTCTCGGAGCTAAATTCTCTCTTCCCTGCTACCAGATGTCCAGTCGTAGATGCCCCTTCCTGCCTTCTTTCCCAGATCTCCGGATTCAACCAGTTTTTTCAGTAGTGGGTGGGGCCTGTATGATTCGTCCTCGAAAGCCTCGGCCAAACTGTTCAGAATGTCCATTCTAACATCGAGACCCACTAGATCGGATAGCTCCAAAGGACCCATAGGGTGGCGATAACCCAATTTCATGGCAGTGTCAATATCACTCGCTGATGCAACTCCCTCTGCCAGCATTCTGATTGCCTCGTTCCCCAGAACTACTCCCAGTCTGCTGGTGGCGAATCCTGGAACGTCATTCACCAGTATCGTAGTCTTACCCAGAGACTCTCCTACTTTCTTAGAAATAGTTACCGTTTCTTCTGATGTTTCATCGTGCCTCACTATTTCGAGTAATGGCATCAGTGGAACAGGATTGAAGAAGTGCAAACCAACAAACCTCCCAGAATTTTCTATTTCTGCGGCAATCTCTGAAATAGAGAGACCAGAAGTGTTTGTTGCCAGAACTGACTCCTTGGGTGCCAATCCTTCTAATTCTCGGAAGACTGATTTCTTCAGCTCAATCTTCTCGGGTACTGCCTCTATAATCAGGTCCATCCCTCTGGAAGCCTCCTCTATGTCAGAGGAGGTACTCAGTTTAGCCTTCCATGATGAAACCTCAACCTCGCTGGTCATACCTTTCTCTATGCCTCTCTGCCAGAAACTAAGTATGCGCTCCTCGCCCTTCTTCAGAGATTCAGAAAATGCGTCATAGAGTACCGTCTCCCATCCGGTCTGAGCGCAAATCTGCGCTATGCCAGAGCCCATGGCACCAGCACCGACTATCCCTACTTTGCGAATTTCCACGAGATGCGGAGAGTATCCCCCTCAATAAGCCGTACTAACCTTCACGCCCATAAGCCGCGAGTGCTGACTGGAAGAGTCTCTGTCGCGGGACGTCATGCTCTAGGAAGCATGTGAATGGGGCTACGTCCTTTAGAAGCTCGATTGATGAAATGTATGCGCCGTAGACGAATGGGTCTGCATGCTCGAGGGAAGGGATCTGAATCCCCAGCTTTGACAGACCTTTCCTGGTATCCTCGTCCCATATCGAGTAGGTATGGTGAGTGAAGTGAAGGTAAGCGGAAAGCCTCCTAACATCAGACCTCGCCTTGTCCGTCAAGCTCTCGATAAGAAGGGTATCCGGATACTTGATTGCGTATAGGGATAGCAATACCTCTCGCTGTGTTTCCTCTTTCCATTCTCTTTTTCCGAGCCCCATCCAATCGTCAATCATGTCAAGCATCTCTGGAGTGTATGGTCTTCGGACCTTGTATAGCAACTCCTCGTATGAAGCCGAGTCCTGACTATGAGAGTGATGATGGTCGTGGAAAAGATCGGTGAGCCTTTCGAAGAATGGACGACATGCGTCCTTATCGAAGGAAGATAGCGCAACGTGCTGCATATTAGTCACCCCGACTAGTTCCCCTTCCACTCTCTGTACTGAATCCAGTCTTCCTTCATGTACACGTTGACTAGGGTTTCCTCGTCCTCGTCGGTAGGAAGGACGGAATCCAGATAGGTCTGATATTCTTCTTCCGATCCGTCGAAGGATTCACCTTCGACAGTGTAATTCTTTCCTGCGTACTTTCCTATGCCTCTCTTGAATTTGTCAGAAGGAATGTACAACTCGGGCTCTCCTTCCTTGCGAGCCTTGCTGATCCTCCTCATCTCCTCCCTAAGCTCTTGAAAGTATAGATCCCTGCTTGCTTCGTTCAGATGCTCTCTGTCTGCATCTGTACCAGCCTCCCTCTCATCGTACCTACCCTTGATTCCGTAGACGTACGCCCATTGGGCGCTGCTGGAGTCATCGGTCCCGAAAAGGTCTAATCCTGTACTGACCCACTTGTTGATGTATTTCTGGATGAGTGAGCAAGGAATTACTCCTTGCTTGACGACTCTACGAAGGCCGTTTGCTCCAGTTCCTAGGTGGAAGGACTCCTCCTTCAGCATCGGCCCCATACTAGCAGCAAGCGGCTTGAAGGAGGAGGTGCTCAACATTTTCAGCTGGTACTTTCCGTCTCTATCTATGAAGTGGGTGAACATAAAGAAGTCAAGCCAGTGATCGATTGGCTCGTTGAAAGACCCGAGTATCCTGGTTCCTTCCTGAGCGTTCCTCTCGAGAAGCTTGGCAGCTTCCCTCACGCCCTGCTCTCCGAAGAATGTGCACAGTAGGTAGGCCATCTGCCATCCGTGCCTCTGCTCTTCACACATTATCCTTAGAGCAGATTTCTTGTCGTACTCGGTAGGTGCGGTTTCAAGGAGGTGATTCTGCTGCTCAACACTTGCGAACTCTGTATCTCCCTGCACGCTCACCATAGTGATGATTGCATCAGTAATGTTCTGTTGGGGTATCTGCATCCTCCTTTCCCACTTGGGCATACCTTCGAAGTCACCGAACTCTATTTCCCCTCCGGCTGTGTCCCAATCGAACTTGATATCGAACCTGTAATCGCCCAACCACGAGGGATCGAACCCTATTCTTGTCTGCCAGTCATTGAACTCCTCAATCCAAGCCTCAAAGTTTGTCGGATAATTCTGAACTACGTCAGTCTCTGCCATGAAATACCCCAACATTAGGGGGTATTTCAGAGGTTGCTTTTCATCTCTAGAAATAGAGAGTCTACTTTCCTTCAAACCTGGGCGTCTTCCTGTCAACGTATGCCTTGATCCCTTCCTTAGCGTCTTCTGATTGGAATAGATCAGATTGCAACTCTCTTTCAAGAGCAAGATGGTACTCAAGCGGTATCTCCATACCACTCTGTACGCTTCTCTTGATGTTCCCTATTGCCTTTGAGGCTGCGAATGGTAGCGAGAACCTTCCAGCGTAGTCAAGAACGTCCTGCCTAAACTCATCCAGGCTCAGTGAGTCATAGATGTCGTGGACTAGATCCATTTCCCTAGATTCCTCGAAGGAGAACTTCCTTCCTGTAACCATTATCTCCATCGCTTTGGCCTTTCCAACCAGTCTAGACAGTCTAGCCGTTCCACCTGTACCCGCCAATACTCCGAGAGCGACCTCAGGAAGTCCTACCTGGTAATTGCCCTTTCTGGCTATCCGAATGTCAGCAGCCATGGCAATCTCCAGTCCGCCCCCAACCGTATGTCCGTTAAGTGCGGCTATGACCAACTTGGGAGTCTGCTCCAATCGGGACAGAGTCTCGTTGGCGTGCAGGCAGAAGAAGTACTTGTATCTCGGAGAAAGAGTGTTCAGATACTTTATGCTAGCACCTGCAGAGAAGAATTTTTCACCGTGTCCCGTGATCAGAATTACCGATATGTCATCATTGAATCTCGCCTCAAGTATAGCATCGTCAATGTCGTGCCACATTTCTCTTGTGTAGGTATTAACTGGTGTCTTATCACCCTCGAGTGGCTCTCCGGCGGAATCGGAAATGAGCTCGATAATCGCGACTCCGTTTTCTGTCTCTCCATAGTTAACGAGACGATTCTTCATGGGCTTAAGTTCTGGCCAAGACGTCATGCTCTCACGACTTAGTCCAGCCATATCAACCAAACGGAGACAATACTAGGCTATGCATCCGACTCCTTGAACGATACAGACCCCCCCTTGCTCCTAGCCGATTTCCATTGCTCACGAACTCTTTCAGCCTCAATGCTAGGATCCCATGAATCTCTCTTCAGCGACTTTCTGAAGGGCATCCTGTGGACAACCCTCCCGTCTGACAGATCCTTCCTTCTCAGCATCCCAATCTTGACAATCGGCCACAATGCCCTTCGAAATAGTCCGGGTTTGTACAGCCAACGCATGAAGTTCAATCCGTCTCCGCTCCTCTTCTGATCCCTCATCCACTGGTTTGCTACCATCTTGAATCCTCTATTACCAACCCTATTCATCAGGAAACGATTTATCGCGCTGGCTTTTACGAGAGGGACAAGCCTACTCCTCACTTCTTTTTCGTACTCGAATTCCCCCAGTAATGACTTAGCAGCCAGCACTCCACTAGTTATTGCATATCTCATGCCGAAACCCCACATGAAGTCCTGTAGGCCCCCAGCCTCCCCAACGTACAGCCTTTCCTCATGGACGTACTTGGTTGGTATTCCGAAGTCCCCCTTCCCTCCGACCCTCTTTATCGGCTTCCTATCCAAGTCGTAATTTCGTTCATACCACGCTATTGTTTCATCCAGATATCTACCACTATTCCTTTGCTTACGCCAGAGACAAGTGCAAATAAGTCCGATTCCGTCTACAATAATCAAGTAAGAGTATGCACCAGGGGCCAACTTGTCATTCAATTGGAAAGCAACAAGGTTCCGGTGCCTTGTATGGAATATCTCACCGTATGCGACGGCACTCGACTCTCTAGGTCCTGCGGCAACTATGTCGCACTCCTCAGGAGATTTCTTGACTCCATAGTGTATCTTCACTCCAGACTCTAAGGCCATCCTCTTGAATGCCTGATCTATTGTGTGCTCTGCGGTACCTCTCTCGACTACTCTGAAAGCAACACCTTCCGTTTTTGGATTGGTCACAACATCATCTGGGTGGATTAGATCAATGATTCCGAATGAATCAGACTTGAACTCTGTCGCGTCGAATCCCCAATCTGCTAACTCTTCGAAGAAGTCAATCTCGCTCGTCCAATTCTCGATACCCTGGAAGTCTCCATCGAACCTTGCTCCGCTGTCCGACCGGATTTCATGAACGTGAACATCCTTCCCGGCTTTAGCCAATATCGTTGCAGATGAGAGGCCAGAGAGGCCTGCTCCAAGGATGTGCACTTCGGCGCTCACGGTTTCGCGACCTCCTATGTTCGCTTGAACGGTTGGGTCATCCGTCGGTTTCAAGGGATAAATCCCATGGGGTACCGTGGCAGTCCATATTGAGGTCGACAGTAAATCTCTGGATATCTCCAGACTTCGGAGCATCATCGACTCCAAGGGTTGTGGTAGCGTAGTCAGTTTCGTTGGATTAACTAGGGACAATGAGGATGGAGTCCCAGTTAAGGGACTAGAGTTCGATGCTTGGGAGGATGAACTTCCGAATGTTCTCCGGAGTATTGCAGAAGAAGCAATTTCCACATTCGGGGTAAGCTCTGTAGTTATCTCACACAGAACTGGATTCGTTGAACCTGGCCAAGAGATAGTTTGCATCCATGTAGGTTCGGCTCATAGGGCCGAAGGCTTTACCGCATGTTCTTGGCTGATTTCTGAACTAAAGAGACAGGCTCCTCTCTGGAAGAAGGAGTTTAGGGAGGACGGAGAATTCTGGAAGACAGGTCTTGGATAGAGCCCTGAATCTATCACTAAAGTCCCGTGTGCCTGAATAGGGTGGACCTATTCCGATAGGACGGTGAAGTGATGGGCGACAGTTGGTCTGGAATAGTTGACGTGGGTTCGAAACCAATTGTAGAGAGAGAGGCCATTGCTACTGGCATGATTCTACTAAAGTCAGAATCTATTGACGCAGTGGCAAATGGGTCTTCTCCTAAGGGAGATGTCCGTGAAGCCTCAACTATTTCTGCGATTCAGGCAGTCAAAGAGACCTCTCGAATACTCCCCCACTGTCACCCCATACCTATCGAGGGATGTCACGTGGAGTGGGTGTTAGAAGAAACAGGACTGAGGTGTAGTGTTACAGTAAGGACTCATTGGACAACTGGGGTTGAGATGGAAGCTCTGTGTGGAGTAAGCGCTGGTTTACTTTGCGCTTGGGACATGTTGAAGCCAATAGAGAAGGATAAGGAAGGGCAGTATCCCGAAGTAAGAATTGAGGATATCCGAGTCCTAAGAAAGAAGAAGTCACATCCGCAGGATTGAATTCTATGACCCTTTCAGGAGGGCGTGCCAACGGCAGACCTAATTCCAGATTTCCTCAAGGCCACAGAGGCTGCAGCTATCGCTGCTTCAAGTTGGAGGGGGCTAGGGGATGGAAAGGGAGCCGACGGAGCCGCCGTCGAAGCAATGCGTGCAATCTTCGACTCTGTTCCCTTCGATGGCAGAGTTGCCATTGGCGAGGGTGAGAGGGACGACGCTCCGATGCTATGGATCGGAGAGCCTCTCGGATCTAAGCAAGGAGATATCAATGCTCCATCGATAGACATCGCTGTTGACCCTCTCGAATGTACCAATCACGTAGCAAATGATCTCCCAAATGCAATGGCAGTACTGGCTGCAGCCCCACGGGGGTCTCTATTGCATGCTCCGGATTGCTACATGGACAAGATAGCAGGACCTTCCGAGATATTTGACGCTATTAGCTTGGAAGCAGATGTCGATTACAATATTGAGGGGGCCTCAGATGCATTGGGTAAGAGCCCATCCGACATGCAAGTAGTGGTGATGGACAGACCTAGGCATGAAGATTTGATCAGAAATCTGAAGGATTTGGGAATTTCTCCGGTACTGATCGGTGATGGGGACATTGCTGCAGCACTGAACGCTGCAGATCCTGAATCAGAAATTGATATGTTGATGGGGATAGGGGCAGCCCCGGAGGGAGTGATTACAGCAACGGCTCTGAGGGGTCTCGATGCTCCATTTGAGGGAAGACTTGTGTTCAAGAACGAAGGACACAGAGAGAGAGCAGAGGAAATGATTGAAGGAGATATAGAGAGAATCTGGTCTCGGGACGAACTCTGTTCGACGGAAGACTCAATTTTCATTGGTACAGGTGTTTGTGACGGCAGAACAAAAGGAGTTGAAGACCTTGGACAAGGGTCCTATAGCGTTCATTCCGAGATTATAGATGTCAAATCAAAAGAACACTACTTCGTTTCAACTACAATTTAGAGGGACTATTCTCCTTCCCATTACGATAAACATTGACGATGGTTTCTTTTCTTACTGCCTCCTCCACTACTCCGAGGAAAGAAGATGGATAGGGAATTGTTGGAAAAAAATGCTAGATTTTTGGTCTCCCCAGGAAGAGGCATACTTGCTGCAGATGAGAGTAACGGGACGATGTCCAATCGCTTGGAAGCAGTAGGTGTGGAAGCATCATCTGAGACCAGAAGGGCATACCGTGCCAATCTCTTTTCCACGGAGGGTTATGAATCTGCGATTAGTGGCGTTATCCTATTCGATGAGACAATCCGTCAGACAATGAAAGATGGAACTCCAATACCCGCCGAACTTTCCAGTAGGGGAATCCTTCCAGGAATAAAGGTCGACACTGGAGCAAAGGAACTGGCCAATCACGAGGGCGAGAAAATCACAGAGGGACTCGATGGACTTAGAGAAAGATGTTCTGAGTATTTCTCAATGGGTGCCAGATTCGCTAAATGGCGTGCAGTAATTAGGATCGATGAAGGACTTCCAACCAAAGCGTGTATTGCTACGAATGCACATGCCTTGGCAAGGTACTCAGCAATCTGCCAGGAGCAAGGGCTAGTCCCTATAATCGAACCAGAGGTTCTGATGGACGGAGACCATGATGCTACAAGATGCTACGAAGTAACGGCAGAAATTTTGGATGCTACCTTCTCAGAGTGTCAAAGCCAGGGTGTACATATTCCTGGAGCTTTGCTAAAGCCAAATATGATAATTCAAGGTAATGATTGTGAGAACCAGATTTCTCGCGAGGAGGTTGCAAATCTCACTGTCGAATGTCTAACAAATCATGTTCCTCACGATCTCCCCGGGATAGTATTCCTATCTGGAGGACAATCTGACGAAGATGCTACAGCACATCTCAATTTGATGAATAAGATGACTCTCGAGCACCCTTGGGAGCTATCATACTCCTATGGTAGGGCGCTACAAGCAGACGCCCTACGAAAGTGGTCAGAGGCCACTGAAGATTCTGATATATCTAGCCAAACAGCATTTTCGCATAGGGCGAAAATGAATAGCTTGGCCAGGTTTGGTGATTGGAGCCAGGACCTAGAGTCGTAATCAGGCCTTCTCTTCCAACGCGCCTGGGCGAACCTGCCAGACACAGATTTCGTATCTACCAGAAAGTGCCCCACCCCTCTTGGTCGTAGCCACCTTCAGTATGTCTTTGTCCTTTGAAAGAACATTCCCTAGCTGCTGCGGAGTAGTTCCATGCCTCATAGTTGAGTTAACATGTTCTAGTATTTCCGTGGTGTTTGCCTCTCCTCTTTCATCTAAGAATTTCTTGATCTTTTGCCTTAGTCTTGTGGTCCTCATATTCTCACTCTTCTTGTTCCTGGGACTCCCACAATGTCCGCTTTTCTCAGGATAGCGGATGGTAATATAATGCTTCTGTATGTTTTTTCTCTTCTTGGTTACAAATAATGACAGTTTTTTTGCATTTTGTTTATATTTTTTCCACTGCACATTCCAATAACTGATATTTCCACTGGAAACTTATAACTAAATGTAACTAAAACAAATATTTTATTACTCTCTTTCATACAGTATCGTTCTGTAGGTGTTTTTTCGTGTCAGATGCTTCCCATAGATTCGTCCATGATGATCCGAAGAAAATCAGAAGTAAGCACCGTCGCAGGATTCTCTCCCTGCTCTCGGATGGTGAAGCCACAGTCTCCCTTTTGTCTTCAGAATCAGGACTCAGAATGCCTCACGTTTCTGCTGAAATCAGTCGTATGAGGGTCGAGGGTTTGGCTACAAGCGACCTTCCTCCTGGTTCTAGGGGTGCAAGAATCAGACTCACTGAGGATGGTTGGAGGGCTCTAGAGGATGACGAGTGGTCGAAAGTAATTGAGTTGAAGGCGCCATCCTCAAACTCAGATTACTGCTGTGTGTTGTCCAGGGACGAAGGAAATCTAACTTTGTGTTTTTTGAGTGTTCCAAGAGAACCCTTGGTGCAGATTCCAAACCGAATTGCGACCCTAATCTCAGAGACTACTATGTCCACAAGAAACAATGGGGTCTCTTGGAGATGGGCAGTTCTTTCTGAGGCTACCCCTCGTTGGTTCGACAGAGAGAAAATGACAATCCTAGATTCACCCCCGGAGTTTGCCGACCCAGGAAGTATAGAGTCATATTCAGAAAAACCACAAATCTTCGGAGTTATCAGGGCTAAGCTCCTGCACCCATCTACTAGCTCGATAATTTCACCCGGAGAATGGTTTTCTCAACCAAACCAGATTTACACTGCCCCCTTGGACGAGGCCACTCATCACAGAGGAGATTGGACTCTCGGCTCACCTCATAGCAAATCTCCAGATGTTAGACCAACTCAACCCATCGCTGCTACCATCAACGAAAGACTTCCACTTTCTGTTCTACTGAGGTCAGCTAGGTCAAACTCGCTGGTCATTGCAGATCTAAGTGGATTGGGAATAGAAGGCGAAGAATACCCAATCGGCGCACTTAGATATTGGATTAAGAAAGTCCATCCTAGGCTTTCAGAGTCCGAAAGGAGAAGGAGGTTAAACTCGTTGATTGATAGGATTTCATCCTCTAGAACAATAAAGGTCCCAGAGTCGACGATTAGAAAATTTAGGAAGGATTGGGCGGGAAGAAAATTCTCAAACGATGAATCCGGAATCAGATCAATCGAGTTGAGGGGCCTGAGTAAAAACGCGACAGAGTCTATCATCAGGTGGTCCATGGATAATGATTCAACCCCATTAGTAATAGAGATCAGACATGATTTGACAAGTGAATTAATGTCTAGAATCGCATCTAAGCAGAATCTTAGACTAGTAATTTTGGACCATCTACCAGATCAATTCTCTTCATTCACTGTGCTTGAAGTAGATAGGATTCGAACACTTCCATGGTTGAGTTATCGTACTGGTAGAGGGGAGAGAATACCAGTAAGGATGGTAGAAAGAGGAAAAATCACAGACTATCCAGAAGAACCTGAGAGCACTACGATTTCTCCATGGCAAATTTTGAAAATCTCTTCTGAGGATGATGAATACAAACAAGAAATAGCCAGAAATTCAGCTTCTATAATTAGATCTGCGGTCTCCCAATTTCCTGATGGTGATGAAGAATGGGCGAATCAAATGGAGGCAATGTATCCACTCGCGTCCTGGATAGCATCTCCAAGGACAACTAGATGGCAAAGATGGCAGAGAGTTTCCTCAAGATTGGATTCAGAATGGATAGCACTACTTGATCTGGACTATGTTCCAATTGAGAAGATTTCAGAATTGGCTAATCAAGCCCCGAAATCAGTAAAGGAAATTTTCTCACGAACTTTAACTTCCAAACTTAGAGAGGATGCGGATAATCTGTTAAGATCATGGCCCGCAATCGATCCAAGACAAGCCAATTCTGGTGCTTCTTGGCTGGCGTCTCACTTTATTCAGAACTCAGCATGGATGCCTAAAGAGACGCACCATGACATCATTGGCTGGGCCGTTGAGGCATGGCTATCTGACCCACCGAGTGAGTCTCTTGGGGCTCTGGATGGAATAAACTGGCTCTTTACTACTGGAAATCTAGAGAAAGCGATTTTCGATAGGCTAATTGAAAGAATTAGAGACATCGGAAACTCACTCCCTGAGGGACATCACCTCAATACTTGGTCTAGGCTTTATGACCACGCTTCAGGGAAAAGAGAGGCTAAACTGGAAGATATACAGTTATTCATCACACATATCCCCAATTCATGGTGGACGCCATTTTCATCGGAATTCTTGAAAATGATACTGAATAGTACCATTACAGCCGAATTCTTCAGTGTAAATATTCCTTGGTGTTCAAATGTCCTTAGGCCGAAAGGAGAGACTTCATGTTTTCCAGGCCTATCTTCTATAATTAATCAGGGATGTGATATCGAAATTTTCCCTTTATTGCAGAATCACTTACGTTCTGCTAGTTCTGAGGTAGGCGATGTCAATTCTATGAATCATCTCCGGGATTTACTATCCGCGTTAGAATCAATTAGAGAAGGCTCTAATCCAACTGTTGGGCTCTCTCATAAACTATCAGGTTGGCTAGCACAACCACTTGAGAAATGGCCCAACTTCACTCTGGAGATGATTATGGATGGCGACATAGACGTTTCAGAAAGTCTAATTCTTCGGAAGTCCGGATTTCACGAAGGACTCAGGAATATCGATAGTTCTGCCCAACCGTTGGGTTCTTGAGCAAATCTGCAGGCGTAGTGTTGCCCAGCCGGCAACACCGTGCGGACGAAACCCCCTCGCCGGAGGTGGAGGATGAAACACGGCACCACGGATTGGGTGACCATCCGTCGAAGACCATCGTGACTCTTCTGAGAGAATGATCGATGGCGCAAATCGGGTGGCCGGACTGCGTAGGTCCCCTGAGGACGGAATAGAATGAATCAAGGGACTACCCCGCAGTCCGACAGACGTCCCGGGGTGGGTCAGGCGCCAGAGCAAAGCAGTGAAGGTTGCCGTTACGCCCCGGGGCACACTGAAAGTTCAGGTGTTTTGGGTGGAGAAAAAGAAGCACGAAATAGGATTAATTGGTGGCACTTTTGATAGATTCCATGCCGGACACAGATCCTTGATTGCTGCAGGTCTTGCATATTGCAATAATATCCAAGTCTGGATAACCAATGATGAGTTAGCTAGGTCGAAGGATCGACGTATCCAGGGCTGGCATGATAGGGAGTCCGATTTGATCGATGCCACATCAGAAAACTCCTCTCGAATTACAACTCATCAACTTGATGATAAATTCGGACCATCCTTGCTATCTACTGAGGCATCAGCAGTTATATGCACTGCTGAAACAATGCAGGGATGCTTGGAAATCAACTCTATCCGGGAAAAAGATGGATTTTCTCCTCTAGATATTATCTCTGTTGAGAGAGTCACTTCTTGGGATGGGAGTCCAATATCTAGTTCAAGAATCAGAGATGGCCACATAGACAGGGAGGGGATGCCATGGATTCCCGAACCTTTCAGAACTTCAGACCTAATTATGACTCCCGAGGTAGAGTCCCAACTCAAAGAACCTTTTGGAGAACTAATCGAGGGGCCCGAGGAGGATATTACCGTGGCTGCTTTGGAAGCCATCTCTAGGATAGTAGAATCTACAAAATTTACCGGTCCACTAATTGCCGTTGGAGATGTCACCGTCCTAGCCTTTCAGAATTCAGGAAGACCAGCAGATATAGCAATAGTCGACGGACAAACCAAGCGTGAAGAATGGGAGGCCTCGAATGAAATTGACTTCACTTTGTATGATAATCTTCTCGAATGTATTAGTCCAGCAGGATCCTTATCCAGATCGCTCCTAAAATCATGTGAATCTTCAATCTCATCATGGATGGAAAACGAAGAGAGCAGCATAATCAGAGTAGTCGGTGAAGAGGACCTTTCTCCGCTTCTTCTACATCCGATGGCACCCATTGGCTCTGTAGTTCTTTATGGTCAACCAGAAAGGGGCTTAGTCATTAGGTGGTGTGACGAAGAATCAAAGATTAGATGCAGAAATCTCCTCAGAGGTTTTTCCACAGACTAGTTTTCAGCATCCCTAATCCAATGAAGGCCCAAACCAACTGATACTAGCGCAATCATGACTGAGTATACCCCTGGGTCAACCCATGTTGTTTCCCTGAGGCTCCATCCAAAGTAGTAGACAACGCCCAACAGCATCATCCAACTTGCTATGGTTCTAACAATATCTAGGTTAGGAGAAATCAGACTCTTCATTATCCGTTCATTTGGTAGTCCGGAAATCCAGCCAACAAAGCCATCCTCTCTTGAGGAGCCTATCCCCATTACTCCTATGCCAATTAGTACTGCACTGATTATTGCAAAGATGAAATCATCTGGGAAGTTTAGTCCGATCTCATGAGCAGAGTTTGTAACCGGGCCATTAGTGATGAAGTCCATCCAGTTCACCTTTCTACCATCCGAATATGCTCCAGAAATTATGTTGACAAGGGTAAGAAATGCCATCCATGAGCCCACTAAAAATGAGCCAACCGACATAGTAATGCTGGGGCTCTTCAAGACTTCCTTCCACTCTTGGTCAGCTTCTGACATCGAGCCGCCGTCCCGGAACCTCTGTTTAACCGTTGTCTGAACTATCCCTATAGATGCCCTTGAAGATTATACTTGCCCATTGCAGCCTCGTTAACCAGATTTTCACTTTCACTCATTAGGACGATTGCATCTATAGCCTTTGGAATTGCCGAATTAACTTGCTTACTTCGTCCACCTCGGCCTTTGCTAACGTTTCTTGCCATGATAAGTCCCATTGTATCCAATTCATTAAGCAATGAGGAGACCCTTCTGGTCGTCAATGGCTCTGTACCAATCTTCGAGCACGCTTCTGTATAGGTTCTGTATACTTCGCCTGTTGAGATATTTCTCAGGCCATTCTCTTCGTTTAAGCAGATTGAGAATAGTACTAACTTTTGGTGAAGTGGTAAGGTCTTGATAACAGGAGTCACCTGATCATATTCTAGTTGACTTTGGGCCAATCTAACGTGTTTTGTATCAACTCTATTCTGCGATCTCTGTTCCGCTTTCTGTACAGAGATTCTAAGCAAATCCAAAGCTCTTCTTGCATCTCCATGCTCTTGCGCAGCTAATGCCGAGCACAGTTTGATTACCCCATCGTCTAGTACACCTTCCTTGATTCCCATTTCAGCCCTCTCGTTGAGGATATTCTGAATCTCAGTGGCCACATAAGGGTGGAACACTATATCCTCTTGACTCAGTCTTGAACTGACTCTTGGATCTAGGTGTTGAGTAAAATGTAAGTCATTGCTGATTCCGATAATTGAGCATCTCCCCTTGCTTAGCAAGGTATTGAGGCTAGTTAGCGCGTAAAGAAGATCATCCCCCCCCCTTGTCTACCAGGTTGTCCACCTCATCTAGTACGATGATGTGAACCCCTCCCACACGGCTCATTCTGGAAACTACCGTATCAAGAACTCGATCTGTAGGCCAACCCGTGAATGGCACAGGAGGATCCCCCCTCTGAGCCAACTGGGTAGCTATAGTCTGAACAACTCTATATTTGGTATCTACATTCCTGCAGTTAATCTCGTAGGTATGTACGGATTGCCCCATTTCCAAGCCTTTCTCCCTTAGTTGGCTCAGGACGTATCTGGTTACCACGGTTTTTCCTGAACCCGGTACTCCGTATAGGAGCATATTCGACGGTATGTGACCATTCAGAGCATCCACAAGATTCCTCACTAAGGAATCCAGTTCATGCTCTCTGTGAGGAAGCCTTGCTGGTTCGAAGGCATGGTCAAAGGCCTTCCTATCTGTGAAAAGGCTATCTTGTCCGAGAATCTCTTCGAAAATATTTCCCTTCATTTTCTTTCACACCAAAAAACACTCCAACAAAAGCCATCACTCCCTCCCATAGGGAACATAGCTTATCGTGAGGTTTTCTGAGCGACTATGTTTGTGGTAATAAGAGTGACCCGATTTTCCAGATCTAAGTCCGATTTTGTTAATACTCCAGTGTAGAAGTATATTCTCTGCACCAACCATACCCAAGATCTTTGAAAATAATCTCAGTATAATGATTCTGAGTAATTTTTTATGATGTATTTTCTACACCACAATAGACTTTTTCTAGATCTAGATTGACAATTAAGTAGTTGATTCTGAACCTTCCCAACATTTGCTGAGTTTGTATCAATACACAGGCTACTGATGAAAAAATATTTTTCTAGATCCTACTCGAATATATATATCCGTTATTTTTATATTCTAATTATTTACAGTAAAATTTCCATCATCATGCACATCGATACTAGCTCCATCGTTTAGTTGGACTATGCCTTCTGGTAACTCTGGAATATCGAAACCAAACTCACTATCCGGAGACTTGGCATAGTTATGTGTCACTAACACCTTGGTATCGGGAAATCTCTTCCAGAATGCGATTACATCCGAGGGCCTATGATGGTGGGGGAACTCTCCAATATCGGGCATCCCCATCTCTAGTAAAACCACATCCGCATTTTTGGCTCTACTATGAATTTCTGAACAGGGCCCCGAATCTCCACAATGGAGCAACCTAAACCCACTTTGGTGTACAAACTCATATCCATGTGGATCAGTTTCAGGTGTGTGTCGTACGGGAAACCTCTCGTAAGACCATTCTGTACCTTCCAATATTCCTGACTCTTCGTCATTCCAAAAAATTCTAGACTCTAGAAAATCCTCCAGACTTCCTGGAAATCCCAACTTGCTGAGACTCGTAAGGTATTCTCTGCCACCAGGTCTGTGGTGTACTGCCAGGATTTTATCTGCCGATGTATCTGTGATATATTTCCTATCCAAAATTAAGAATGGAAATCCAAATGCATGATCCCCATGCCAGTGAGTGAATAGTATATGTTCTACCTGACCTGTGGAAATATTAGATATTCTCAATTGAGCTAGAAGTGTCGGGGGGGCATCAATGAGTATCTTCTCATCCAGAATCGCTAATGCATGCATCCTTCCACTGGGACAGAAAGCATTTCCAGTGCCCAGGAAATCTACTCGTGCCACACATCCCGACACGGGCTCTATGACTTGACCCCATCGTTTCTAATTAAACCGTCATTTGCTTACACATTTGTTCATATATCTCACTTTACTCCGAGTAAATGAAGACATTATGGCCGGAAAATCTTCTAAATCCGAGTGGTCCGCAAAGAAACCCTATTTCACTAAAATTACTGACAATTTCGTATTGAATGGAGAATCTTCACGAAAAGAGACAAGACATATTGTATTCGATTTGGGAGATTCCGGTTTGGAGTACAAGGCAGGGGATGCCCTTGGTGTAGTTCCAAGATGCCCTCCCGAGGAAGTGGAAGAAATTCTGAGAATTTGCGGATTCTCTGGTGAGGAAATGGTGGAAACCAACCTCGGAGATTGCTCTCTAAGGGACGCGCTAACAGATAGGTATGAGGTTCATAGAGTCTCGAAGAAGTGGATTAAGGGACTAGCAGAAAGGTCAGGAGGGGATGCCCCCAAGTCGGAAATAAGAATCGTCTCAAGAAAGAGATCCTCATCAGTCGATGGAGCTCTAATAGTTGACTGGTCGTCAAGCGGCGAGGGAGACGTTCCCGAGGGCTATGTTGAGATGGGGGAAATGGGCGATAACTCAGCAATACTTCTCCACGAACTTATCTCCGATAACGATGCGATGGAGGACTACATTTGGTCACGCGATTATGTCGATGCATTGGGAGATTTCGCTAGTTTCGGCTTCACTCCACAGCAACTATTGGAAGGAATGGACCGTTTGAAGCCGAGACTGTATTCGATAGCCAGCAGCCCCGACTTCGAAGAAGGAACAGTCCATCTGACCGTAGCCATAGTGAGATACTCTCACCATGAAAGGGATCGGACAGGGCTTTGTACGGGGTTCATGGCAGACAGATGTGAGACCAATACAACGGAAGTGGGAGTTTACATGTCTCCTACAAGATCTTTCGTTCTTCCAGAGGATGGTACAAAGGACATCATAATGGTAGGCCCTGGGACTGGGATAGCACCCTTCCGTGCATTCCTGCAACAGAGAGAAATAAACGGGGACTCGGGGAGAAATTGGCTTTTCTTCGGCGATTGGACCGAGGAGGGAGAGTATCTCTACAGGAATGAGATGGGTGATTGGAAAGATAGGGGAATTATCTCGAAACATGATTTAGCATGGTCTAGACAAGGATCTGAGAAAGTATATGTCCAGCACTTGATGGAGAAAAATGGGGAGGAAATTTGGAACTGGATACATGGGGGTGCATACTTCTATGTTTGTGGAGATAAACAGTATATGGCAAAAGACGTACACTCGACATTGATAGGAATATGCTCAGAGTTTGGCGGAATGAGTCCTGAAGATGCAAAGGATTTCGTAGAGACAGGATTAATGAAAACTGAGAAGCGGTATCTCAGAGACGTATATTGATAGCCGATTCACTCAAACGAGGACACACCTAGCAGTGAGTTGTGTTCCGGCGTGTGTTAGTCGCCAATCGAGGGGAGATAGCCCTCCGAGTTGTCCGTTCTTTGAGGGAATTGGGGATTGAATCAGTAGTTATTCATGGAAGAGAAGATCGGATGTCTCTCCCCGTTAGACTTGCCGATGAAGGTTTTTACATTCCAAGGCAAGACCCACTCGCTTCATATCTGGACATTGAGGCTATCGTTTCTGCAGCAAAAGAAGTTGGTGCCGATGCAGTACATCCTGGGTATGGATTTCTATCGGAAAATGCTACATTTGCTCAGCTTCTATCAGAAGAAGGAATTACATTCATTGGTCCTTCACCAGAGTCACTTAGACTTCTGGGAGACAAAATTGCTGCTAGAGAAGCCATGTCAAAGGCAGGAATACCTGTAGCAAAGGGAACGGAAGAACCCATAACGGATAACGAAGAAGCTTTGGAAATAGCATCAAAGATTGGATTTCCTTTAATGATCAAAGCCGCCTCTGGTGGAGGTGGAATTGGGATGCAGATAGTTCATGAAGAATCTGAATTCAAATCCGCCCTGAGATTATGCCAAGGTAGGGCTAAATCGGCTTTCGGAGATAGCAGAGTTTTCATTGAGGAGTATGTAGATTCAGCAGAGCATATTGAATTCCAGGTTTTAGCGGACGGAAAACGTGCTATTCACTTCGGCGAACGCTTCTGCTCGATCCAAAGGCGACATCAGAAGATAATCGAGGAGGGACCTTGGATTAGTGAGGAAGAAAGACAGGATATCGGATCTAAAGTAGTGGCTGGAGCAGAAGCCATAGGATACCGCGGACTAGCAACCTTTGAGTTTCTCAGGAATTCAAATGGCCAATTCTACTTCATGGAGGTAAATCCCAGAGTACAAGTTGAGCATACGGTGACTGAAATGTTGACCGGAGTTGACTTGGTATCGCTGGGAATAATTGTTTCTTCGGGGGCAGATCTGCCTCTGGAACAGAACGATGTTCAAATCCAGGGCCATGCAATACAGGCACGTATCAATGCCGAGAACCCATTCACTTTGGAACCATCACCCGGGAAGATTTGGGAATGTCATTGGCCAGGAGGTCCAGGAATTAGAGTAGATACCCATGGTTTTTCTGGATATGAGATGCCTGAAGCATTCGATTCGCTGCTAGCAAAGATAATTTCTTGGGCCCCAGATAGGGAAGGGGCAATTGCAAGGTTGGACTCTGCACTTGAAGAGACCATTCTATTGGGTGTCGACTCACTGATACCCCTACATAGGGCGATTTTAATCGATGAAGACTTCATGGAAAGAAAGATTACAACAGACTATCTGGAAACTCATGCAGATTTATTGATCGGTGGTGGTTAGTTGGACTTGGTCATAGTCGGAAGTATGGGTTATGATGACATAGAAACTCCTGTTGCTACGGGGTCAGATATACTGGGAGGTTCTGCAGTTCATGCTGGGGTTTCAGCTTCCTTTCACCTTCCAAAGACCCCAGAAGGAATCTGTAGAGTTGGAATGGTTGCCCCAGTTGGAATGGATTTCTCAGATTCCCATCAAAGAAAACTAGAGGAATTGGGAATTGATTTCTCAGGAGTAGCCAAATTGCCAGGGAAGACATTTCGATGGTCAGGAAGATACTCCGGTTCAATGGACAATGTTGAGACAATTTCGACTGAGGTAAATGTTCTAGGAGACTTTTCTCCAGAAATCCCAGAAAAATGGAGATCTCCTAGGGTTTTATTCTGTGCCAATACCCATCCGTCCTCCCAGGTATCCGTTCTGGATCAATGTCCCGAATCTGAGATTACGGCAATTGATACCTTCATGCTATGGATTGAGACAGAGTTTTCAGAACTTTCAACGGCTCTAAGGAAGTCAGACTTGGCCATTCTAAACGAAGAAGAAGTATGTGCAATATCCGGTGAAGAATTCTTCATGAATGCTATAGGCCCGATCTTATCTGGAGCCTGCCTCCATGGAGGAGAATCTGCAGGTAGAGGTCCTCGAGGTCTGATAATCAAAAGAGGCTCTTCGGGGGTTTTTGCCCATCTGCCTTGCGGGATTATATCTCTACCATCATATCCACTTAGCGAACTGGTAGATCCTACTGGATGCGGAGACTCCTTTGCTGGAGCACTGTTGGCCCATATTTCTGGAAGGAAGGGCGTCATGAACGACCTAGAGTCAATGAGGGCAGCAATGATACATGCGACTGTTACTTCTTCATTCACTATCCAGGGACTAGGTACAGACAATCTCCAGGGATTGGAAAGAGGCCTTTACCATGCCAGAATGGATAGATATCGAAGGATTGTCGGACTCAGTTAGGTTAGCCCAATCTTCTGAGTCCGGGCAGAGGATTTGGATCGTCCCTTGATGAAGTAGGTTTTAGTTGACTGAACTTCAATGAGTCATTCGGATCATCAATCATTACTGTATTCTCGTTCCTTTCACCAGAAAGATTCCTAACAATAGAATCTAACTTGTCCTTGGCAGTAGAAGAACCAATATTTGTATTTCTCAATGTTCGAATACGAGAAGTCAACTCGGCTTGATGATCCTGATCACTCCTCAATCTCATATGCTGCGAAGTCTGGAATCTTTCAGTCTCAATCTCGGAACTTGTCCTCTTCCCAGACTCTCTTCCATCTAGAGAACTACCTGGACTCAAGAGTCTCGAAAGCCATCCTCCGGATGCGCCTCTTCTACGGATGGTTTTTGGCGCCCCAGTTCCAGACATTGTAGACGCTAGTTTGTTCAGTGCTGGATAATCTTCTAAGTTTGTAGTCTGAATCCTCAACTCACTGGATCTGCGACTTCTCAATTCTTGTCTGGCTCTTGCTTGCCGGACAACACCTGCTCTACATTCCTCTCTCACTGCTTCATCAGTAGGCGGCGGAAGCAATGATCCGGAGTAAGGCTCTGATGGAGCTCCAAACTCTTCATGAGCCCGCTTAATCATTTGAGCGCTTGATTGCAGCTTATCGACTTCCTCAATAGCGACTACATCTCTATCAAAGTCGAATAACCCCATGTCGTTCCCTACACTTTCGGTACTTTCTTCACTGTCGAAAAGCCCACCCGGGGCAAACATGTCTAGGCCCTTGGCTGCATCTGAGAATGCCGTGTCTATCCTGTTATCAGAAATCATGGCTTCTTCCTTCTCCTGATACCAATTAGGAGCCTCTGTCACACCCCAGGCTCTCTCGTAAGCATTCTGCTTCGTAGAAGAACTAGATCCAAGGGGACTACTCTCTTCTCTAATTTCCGACTCTCCGACTTCTACGGGTTGGGAAAAATCCCCAACTGAGGAAAAACCAAAAAAATCAGACTTCTCTTCGATAACAGATCTAGTTTCCGCTTGCAAATCTTTCTTCCTTTCCTGAGCAAGGTCCATCGGAGGGAAGTATTCAGGAAGAGAAACTAGTGACTGTTGGCCTAATTGACCAGTTGCATCCCTTATTGACGGAAAAACTGGAACCTCAGACTCAAGATTCTCCAGACCTAACAAAGCCTCCTCTATGGGGCTCCCATGTCGAACTCTATCTACGATTAGGCAAAGTTTCAGGAGGTTTGACTCACTTCCTGAAATTAAGTGTCTATCTCCCGAACTAGTTTCTATAGCTAGAATCGAGTAACGAGAAACTACATTTGCAAGAATAATTGATGCTCCAGTTCCAACCGCCAACCAACTAATCGGTGCAACAATTGTTGTGATGCCTAGATAAATCCCAATCAATCCCAGAAGTATCGATCCGGAGGGTAGCATAGGTATCTTCAGATGCCTCATTCTATCTATTGCACTCAAGTCGAGCCTTACTCCCTTTCCATCGAATCTTTCTATGGTTAGCTGTCGCTCGGTAATCAATGCGCAGAACTTCCCTCTCGCTCCGACTAAGTAGAGGCCACCGACCAACTCGGAACGCCTCTTCTCAGTCGGGCCCATAGGCCCGGCTAATCCCATCCGAGCCTTGAGCATCCAATCTAAGGTATAAGCACATGGTAAGTTGTGAACTAAATTCGTATTAGTTCTGAGTGCTTTTCATTATGCCGAATTTCCATTAACCCATAGCATCTCTAGCTTCAGATGCTAACTTCCACATCTTTCTTTCATCATCGGTTTGAGGTTCGAATTGTGGGACCTCTACAGGTTTCATTGACTCATCAATAGCCACCATAAAGAAGAAACCCGAGCAAATCTCTTCACCAACCCATTCAGATCGTGAAAGTCTACACGAGGTAACATGGGCTCCAACGGTCCTCGGAGAAGTCCAAACAACTCTCGCTGTTGTTCTAATAATATCTCCTTGGAATGCAGGCCTCTTGAATTTTAGAGCATCGACAGAGACAGTCACGAACACCTTGTGTGCAAACTTCGAGGCTACCATTCCTGCAGCGGTATCCATTATCGACATTAGTCTGCCCCCAAATAGCGTATTCAAGGCATTTGTATGGCCTGGAAAAACCTCATCAAGAACCACAACCGGTTCATTCGAGAATGGTGAATCGCCCTCCATCAGATATTCACACGACACCATATGCCTTGAATGCTCCAGTGTTTAGGGCGCTCAAATACGAGTTTACCGCTTAATTCAATCGAGAGGTGTTACTCGGTCAAGCGTGGAAGTACCAGATCTTAGGTGGGAAACTTCAGTTTTTCAAGACCCTGATGGGGGTTCTGCGATTCTATGGCCATACCTGCCCTGTGTTAGAATGCCCATGAAGATGAGGCCTAGGGAGTGGGATGCATTGGCTCTACTTTCGTCTTCAGATGAACTCATTTCTCTTAGAGAAGAGGAGGAACAGGATAAGGAGAGCCCAGGAGTTCATTTGGAATCTGCGACTGCGTCCGGCACTACATTAGGGATGCTAGTCCGCGACCTTTCCGAACTCCAATTAGAGGGGCCTGCAATCCCCGATCCCGAGAGGATTAGACTCCTTAGGCATGCAGAGAATTCTAGAGGAGGGATGCCAATCTTTTCCATTGAACCCGGTATTGATGACCAAAAATGGGCAGATTGGCAATCTAGGTGGGCCGATGAGCAAGTAAGATTCAGAAATCTCATTGCTACATTTGGCAGGAATAGGAGATGGGCTAAGGTACGAATAAAGGCAATCTCCAGAATCCAGAAACCTCCATTTTCAATTCCAAATGATTTGGGAGCCGCTGCAGCAGTATGTGCTGCATGGTGGGCAGAGGAATTCATATCCCTGACTCCTGAACTCTCCAGAGAAAGGGATGAAAGATACGCATCACGAATAAGGGGGGCGATTTCAAATTTGAGAGAAAGTGCAGATGGTGACTGGGGAGTCGGCGGCCCATCTCTGCTTATACCTGTTCAACAGTGCTATTTGCCCAGTCTAGAGGATAGCCTAATTGCCTGTGGGTCCGTGGAGATGTTGGAGAGGGAGTAATGACTGACCTAGAAGTGAATATCGAGACTCAGACTTTCAGGGCCATTCCTTCTGAGCGAGTAGAAATAGAGGAAGCAGTGAAGTTTGCGAATGCTAGGAGCAATGGGGAGTTCGCAGTAATCGAGCATCAAGACCCGCATGCACTGGTTGTCATCGATAAGGATGGCTCGATTCTTATCCACGGGATCTCTAACCTAGAAGCTGCCACGCTAATAGCAAAGGAAATTCTGCTTCGCATTGGTCTTTCAGAGAAGGGTCTAGCGCTAGAAAGTGGAGAGGTACTAGCCAGCTTCTCTATAGGGAGGGCTGTTCTTATTGGCTTGGCAGCCGAACGATTTAAGCATGCTGAGCATGATCTTAGATTGGATGCCCTCAGGATTTCCGCAAAGAGGCACAATTGTACAGTTCTGTTATTCAACAATGGGAAGGGGATAGTGATGGGACAGAATTCTCGTAAGGTTGCAGAGATGGCAGCTTCATACTGGGTCACAAGATTGAGTGAAGAAGGGGCTCTGGCGTGAGAAGATGCTTGAGAAGGGCAAGTGGGTCGGACCGATCATCGATCAACACATGCATCTCGATAGGACAAATTTGTTCCTAGACGCAGTCGCCGATTTCTCTAGTTCTGGCGGAACAGGAATTATGCTTGTGCACAAGCCTTCATTTTCACACTCTCTTCCAGTTGACTTAGAAGGCTATAGGGAGGCCTATTCTGATACAATATCAATGGCAGATGAGATACGTACAGAATTCGGATTAGGGGTGGGAGTTGTTCTCGGACCTCATCCTGTAGCATGGGAGAAGCAGATTCCTGAATTAGGAATTGAAGCATCATCGGAACTACATCTAGAAGCAGTTAGTTTGGCTCTAGAGTACATAGATTCAGGTCATGCACACTGTCTTGGTGAGGTCGGGAGGCCACATTACCCAGTCGAAGAAGAAATTTGGGAAAGAGCAAACGATTTACTTGTGGAAATTCTCTCAATGGCATCTTCATCACGAACGTCGGTCCAGCTCCATGTTGAGGAAAATGATGAGAAAACATACAGCGAATTAAGCCAATTATGCATGTCCTCAGGAATTTCATCCGAGAGGGCAATCAGGCACTTTGCCCCTCCGAATGTTAGCGCCGATTTTACTCACGGTCTATCAGCCACTGTTAACGTGGGCAAAGGGAGCATAGAAACCATCGTAGAGACTGTCAGAGATGCAGCATCTCCATGGGGAATGGAAACTGACTTTCTAGACGACAATAGACGCCCAGGAGCGGTTCTAGGCCCGAAAACTGTCCCTAAAAGAACTCAGGAGCTGTGTTCAAGTTTGCTTTCTGAAGGATGGAGTGAGAACGAAGTCGAATCTCTTCTGACAAAGGTTCACTCTGAATGGCCAGACTCACTCTACGGATTATGACGAAATCTAATCTTTGGTGTAAATATCAATACGCACCCAATTGTGAAAATAGCTACTGACAAAACCATGAAACTAAAATCGCCAAATGGGAACCTCATTCCAGCAGACTCTACTCCCATCCTCCATAAAGGGCCATTTATTGGCAGAAATAGTATTACAAGAAAAATCCCAAACTTCTGCCTTAGAATCATGTCTCATCGTGAGGGCATCTACTTTTGAATTTCCTCGGCCGACCGAATCCGTTTAGAGATGCCATACTCTCGGCCAATGTAAGCGCCTGTAGTGAAGGGGTTATCACAAGAGGTTTCCAACCTCTTGTCCCGGGTTCGAATCCCGGCGGGCGCACCATCGAAACCATTAGCTTAGTCTAAAGACTGAAGCATTGAAACACCAGCCGCTTTTCGAAATGATATGAACTCAAGTGGAGGGGCTGAAGTCACTGGAGTGACATCAATCAGCAAGGACAACTCCGATCAGACAGATGATCGTCAGATAGTAGGAAGAAAGATTTGGAGAATTTTCCCTTATGTTAAGAAATACTGGAAAAGTGCAGTCGGCGGAATAGTCGCGAATGCCGGAGCGCGGGCATTCGACTTGATTCCCTTCATCGCAATAGGAATGGCAGCCGACTATTACCAATCTGGAACCTTTACTAGTGAAAGAGTGGAGAGAATAATGACCTCGGACCTAATTCCAACTCTGGGCCCAATTGATTCCGAGGAGCTAGGATTCGGATTATTGATTCTTTTATGCTTCACTTTCTTGGCAATATTTCAGGGTCTCAGCAACCAACTCTGGCAAGCGACGGCGTATAGGGCCCAGCATGACATTAGAATGGATGCAACTCAGTCACTAATGTCCATGGAAGCATCCTATTTCGAGACTAGGCAGACAGGAAATCTGATGTCCGTACTATCTGCGGATGTTGCACAATTGGAAGACATCATATCGGATGCCAGTACCAGCATCATTAGAATCGCAATCACTTTTTCAACTGCTTTTGCGATAATGTTCTGGATGTCTCCCAAGCTTGCTGTGATTCTCTTCACACCTCTAATCATCATAGTTCCCATGGTGGTATGGTTCTCTACAAGGGTACAGCGCAAGTATCGAAAGCAGAGAGAGAGTACGGGGGGGATAGTTGCTATTCTGGAGAATGTTCTTTCTGGAATCACTGTCGTACAGGCTTACAATGCAAAGGAGTTCGAGAGATCTAGGATTGACATTCAGAGTGGAAACTACAGAGACATGGCAATTCAGGCTGCATTTATCAGGAATCGATTCATTCCTGGGATATACGTAGTTGCAGGGATTTCCTTTGGTCTTCTGGTATCTGCAGGAGGCTGGATCATGGCATCAGAAGAGATTACTGTTGGTCAATTCGTCACCTTCTTACTGATTTCAACCAGGATGACAATGCCGATGTTTATCCTAGGGATGCTACTCAACCAATTGCAGAAAGGTGAGGCTGCATCCAAGAGAGTATTCGCAATTATTGATTTAGAACCATCAATATTTGACAAAGAGGGAGCCGTGGCTCTGGAATCTCCAATCACCTCGATTAGATTCGAAACTGTCTCTTTCGCATATCCTTCTTCAGATTCCAATGTTCTAAACGACATCAACTTCTCTGCTTCTTCTGGCGAATTCTTGGGGGTAATGGGACATACCGGAGCGGGAAAGAGTACAATTCTGAAACTATTAGAGCGATTCTACGAACCCCAGAGCGGACGTGTTCTAATCAATGGTACAGACATCAACGAGTTCCAGATAGAGTCAGTAAGGGCTAGGATAGGTTTTGTCTCTCAAGATCCATTCCTGTTTTTCGGAAGTATAAGGGACAATGTGGCCTATGCCCGCGATTGCTCGGATGAGGAGATCAGTCACGCTTTAGACGCATCAGGGGCTCTAGAGTTCGTCTCTCAACTCTCAGATGGAATTGATACTATGGTGGGAGATAGGGGAGTCATGCTTTCTGGTGGTCAGAGGGCACGGATCAGTCTAGCAAGAGCCTTGCTCAACGATCCCGATTTGTTGATACTCGATGAGGCTAGTGCGGCTTTAGATGCAGAAACGGAAAAGAGGATCCAAGAATCGTTATTCGGCAACTCAAACGGTGGTAAGAAGAGAATTACAATTGCAGTGGCTCACAGACTAGCCACAATCAGAAATGCCGATGAGATTGTTGCCATGGTTGACGGCGCAATAGTTGAGAGGGGTACACACGAAGAACTGATTGCCAGTAAAAATGTCTACGCGTCACAGTGGTCAATACAGACGGGGGAACTGAGTTCAGCGGAGGGCTGATCTTGTCCGGCGCTATTGAGTGGACTGATGTCAAGCCTGGCAAGGTTGTAATGGGTTCTGCAAATCGGTCGATATTATTCGGGGGCATTGGACCAAGGCACGAGGTCTCTATCGGATATCGTTTCAAAATCTCCAGAATTCCTGTCCCCTCGAGTGAGGCATTGAAGATAATTCAATCATCGGAGGCCGATGTAGCTTCAGAATCAGAATGGGAGCTTGCTAACTCTAGAGGCCTCCTATCTGCAGAAATCGGGTGTATCGAGGGACTGGAGGATAGACATCATGGCTACTGGGGAAAGGTTTGCGACGGACGACCTCACTACGGCGTGAATAGAGGCCTGCAAAATCTTAGACACTGGTCGAAGAGCGGCCCAGTGTCAATACAACGTCCAACTCTTTCTGAGTCCGAAAAAACCGAATCTGTTCGCCTGGTAATTAGAGAAGATCCAGACTGGTCGGATAATTCCCTCGCTATTCCAATCAGGAAGGACAACCGGAGAATCATACTCGAGGAGGCTCTAATTTCTCTTTTTCTGGGAGTACTTCCCTCCTTCATATGGGCTTACTATAACGCAAGCGACGGATATCTTAGAGAGGGTTGGCTCAACCTGATAACCGGGGGAATCTTTTTCGGTCTGTTCACTTCTCTTTTTTGGAGACCCAAACGACCAACATGGCAAATTAAATCTGGAATAATGATCAAGAAATGAGGGCATGCTAGTTGCGTGCTCTGTCATCAATCTGTGAAGACGAACTTCCACTGGCCAAGGCAACTCTTGCTTTGTTGATTCCCACTCCATAATCCCATAATAGGATGAAAGAAATAATGGGTGACAAGAAAACGGTCATTGCACTCTTGCTAGGCGATGGTCCTAGTGCTGCACCAATCCATGCTGTGATGTTGAATAAGGCTACTAGAGTGGGGAACTGGTGAACCATTGCTCTCTCAACCCCCATAGGTACCGAATCCGTGGAAATATCCCAAAATTCAGGCCAAGAAACTCCTCCGTTAAAGAATCCCCAAATGAAGGAAATAGCAGACATAGTCACAAGTATGGGAAATGAGGACACCATGCTGTGGCTGAATCCCCATAGACCAGGGTACCTACTTCCTGCCAATGTCCTGACAAGTCCGTAGTTCCGTATTTGCTTCCTTACTCTTTTGACTCCCCTTCTACGATGCCACATTGTGGCATTACCATCAGACCAGAGTCGATATCCCGCCAACTTGATACGATAATCCATCATTACATCCTCAGCCCCAATAGCTCCCCGATCAAATGAACCTACCTCGACTAGAACTTCCCTTCTGTAAGCGGAGTTCACTCCTGGTAACTGCTCCACTTCCTCCAATTCTCCAATTGCCCTTTTCCCATAATTTGTACCAGCAGTTAGAAATTTATTACAAAAAGCGACGTCAATAGTCCTCTGCCAGAAGGTTGACTCCTCTACCGGTGCGAAATTAGGCCCCCCGACTCCTGCTACATCCGGTCTATTGAACCACCTCTCAAGCCTCTCAACCCAATCATCGGGTACGAAAACGTCATCATCTGTAAAGAAAACAAGATCAGACTCAGTCTCTTCGATTGCCACATTGCAAGCATCTGCTCTGTTACTAGCTCCTTTGTCATCAATATATCTGAATCCTCTACTCTCTGTCTCTACTCTTCCCTCATCATCTCTTGGACCTACTACAACTACTTCCATATCGTCATATGTCTGATTGGATAGTCCATCAAGAGCAATCGCCAACTCATCTGCGTTTCTAACCGTGGGTATGATCACGCAAACCCTACTTGGCATATGAAACCGGGAGGGGCGGTGATTGATGAGTTCAATGGTCAGTCATTGACTATCCTAGGTGCAAGGAAATAAGTCCATCTAGCCCCACCATCGTTGCTCATCCAAGTCAGCCTCAATGGATACTTCTCTTCAAACTCAAGAGAAACTTCGTTGGTGAAGCCTCCGGCCAGTTTCTTAGTCAACTCCCCAAGATACTGCAGTGAATATGTAGAGTGTGTGGGGGAAGCACAGACAAGTTCGCTCAACTCTCCAGATTCGAACTTCACATTTACTCCCTCACCAGCCTCAACAGTTACCGAAACAGCCAGTTGATTCTTGTCCATGCTTAGGTCGACCTCCCCTCCAACGAACTTTGCTGCTCTCAGTGCTCTCGAAAGCTTCTCTGATCCAATTGTTGCCTTCGACTTGAACTCCAGATTTGGCTGATTAGGATTATCCATTGTGCTAGTGTCTATGCCCCTCAGAATCATTAGAACTTCACCAACTCTCACGTTAATGGCGCCCACCGCATCATCATAATCCATCTCCACTAGGTCACTTGGTCCCGCTAGCGTTAGTAGATCGCGCATCTTCTGAAGGTCTAGTCCTATCTCCACGGGCTCTACCTCGTATGTCTCGAAGCACTCATCGGCAATTGTTGCAGAAAGGAGAGCCACATGAGAACCGTCAACAACCGAAATACTGAGCCCCTTTTCGCCCCAAACCAACTTCGCTTCAGATGTTAGAACTGACAGGATATCTACGATTTCCCTCATTAGTTGCTGCTTGGCTGTAATTCTTAGCACGTGTCCACCCCGATTTATTCTCTAACTGCCGGAGGCTCTTGATGATTATTGGCCCAAAGCCTGCACAATTACTGGTACTCCCTCCAACGATGGCCGCATTCATCGCAAGTGCAAATCTTTGTCTCTGGTTCGTCTGAAGACCTAGTCTGCCTGAGCTCAACGTACGCTCTATCTCCGTCACATTTTGGGCACAGGTAGTCTCCCACTCTCAGAGTCCCTCTAGGGCCGTCTTCTTCTACAACCTCCGTAAGGTGCTTGAGTGACTTCGAGTCCGTTGAAGCCATAGTCTTGGAAAGATCGATAGTTTCCCCTGTCATTGGATCTGTAAATTCAGCACCTTTTCCATCTTCCCCAGAAAGGGGGCCCTCATACCCACATTTGTAGTCTGGACACTTAATCCACCCCCGCTCATCAGGATAACTAAGTGCACCACATTTCGGACAAAACATCTCTTCCACCATTGTCGTATAAACGAGAACCGAGCATGGCTGAACCTCCCGACTATTCAACTATTCGTCTAAAATATTGGGCATACCCGCACCGTTCAAGCCACTGTACCCCTTGGGACTCTTATGAGAATCCACTACGATTGGAGATTAGCAAGGGTCGTAGATGATGAAGGAAATATTGTGGATGAGTTGGAATGGGACGGTCCAATAACTCCTACTAACCTATCAAAACGCCTCAAGATAATTCAGGGAGGTAGAAATCTTCCAGAGGTCTCAACCCTTTCTGAGCGTTTCCCAGATGCAATCATCGATGAAATGGGTGCGTTATCGGATCCGGATTGGCCCGAGATTGGAGATTTGGAGCGAGTCTTCCAGAAGGCTACTTTAGAATTAGCGAAAATGGGTGTCGCAGACTCATCGGGAGATTTGGATAGGAGACTAGACATGCTTGTATCAGCAGCACAGGAGCTTAGATCATCCTGGACAACCTCTGAGGCTCGTTGTGTGGAATGGTCAGGCTTGTTCATCACCGAAGCGAATCTTGACTCTCAGAGGAATGATATTCCAGTAGCTATATCTTCCTCAAGAACAATCTCCGAAGCCTCGGAAAAGCTAGGTGTAAATCCTCCGAAGCACCTTCCTTCCGATTTAGAATGGTCTTCCATGTTCTCCCACGCCAATACAGTGACAAGGTCATCAGAAATTCTAGACCAAATTGAGAATGCAATTAGAGAAATTGCGAACATGCATGCGCCCTCTCTCAGCGCACTTCTCGGTCCTATTTCAGCGGCCAAACTGATATCTCTTGCAGGAGGAAGGGAGAGACTAGCAAGAATGCCTTCGGGCTCACTACAGGTACTGGGTGCGCATGCAGCAATGTCGGCACACAGGAAGGGGGCTCCTCCGCCGAAGCATGGGGCAGTGCTATTTTCAATGCCGCAAGTAAGCCGTTCACCTAGATGGGTTAGAGGAAAGATTGCCAGATATCTCGCTGGAAAGGCCAGTATAGCAGTTCGAGTCGATCATTTTGAAGGTGAGAGATGGGACGAATCCAAAATTGAGGAAATTAACTCTGAGATTGAGGCGATTAAGGATAAGTTCCCCAGGCCTCCGAAGAGGAGGGTATGATCTGCCAAAGTCAAAGCCAATCTGCTGGGGCGTCAGGAAGGAGGGAAGGACGCTTTGGACAAGGAATGCTGTCAAGGGGAAATCGGTCAGAGGGGAACGCAGGAAAAGGGATGGTAGAATAGAATGGAGAAGGTGGGACCCTACTAAGTCCAAGGTCGCAGCAGCCCTTCTAAGGACATCATTAGAACCATCTTCCATTCTCCCAAGTCCAGGCTCAACATGCCTCTATCTTGGAGCATCCAGTGGAGGGACTGTTAGCCATATTCACGATTTCGTGTGCGGAGCAGATAATCACCACGGAGGCCAGATCGTAGCAGTGGAGATATCTCCCAGGATGTCACGCGATCTGATTTCTCTCTCAGAATATCGTCCCGGGATGGTCCCTGTTCTTGGTGACGCAAGGAAAAGCAGGGTAATCGCGCCATTCATCAGATCTAAGGCCGATTGGATTCACCAGGATCTCAGTATTGCCGACCAGGCAGAGACCTTCGTAAAGATGGCTATGAATTTCCTTATTCCAGGTGGAGTAGGCCTTCTAAGCCTAAAAGCAGCTAGCGAGAGGTCTTCGGAAGGCGATGACAAAGCCAGATTTCACAATGCAGAGATAATCCTGGAGGACTCAGAACTCTCACTATTGGAGAGGATAGAACTCCGAGGTCTAGAGGAGCAACACGTTCTATTCGTCTGTGAATTAAGCCTCTGCGGCGATAACTAGTGCAGCCAATCCTCCATAGAAGAGTACAACTAGAACGAATAAACCAATGCCTATCCAGGAAATTATCTGAGCAGCCTTCGCCATCCCCTGATCCGGATGTCCTGGATACTGGGTGGTAGTAGCTAGAGCACCATTAGCCACTACCAGGCCGGGAAGCGCAGTACAAATCGAGCACATCAAAATCCCCAATATGGAAAGGACTAGAGCAAGTACTGCATTGGTCGTCGGGAAAATCGCTCCCGGGCCCCCATATTGCCCTCCCTGGACATAGATTTGCTGAGGAGCCTCTTTTGTTACGGCAGGACTCCCTTCGAGAACGACTTCTGACTCTGGCTGATTCTCCGATGAGACCCAATCAGGGACTTCACCCTCCTCCATGAAATCACAAAGTGGGATTATCAATTAACTCTGCCTATCTAAGAAAGGTAATGGCCTAACCATCTCAGCCTTCACACATGCCCGAGTTACCAGAGGTGGAAACGGTCCGGCTTGGTCTCGAGAGACACTTTTTGGGTAGGACAATTTCTTCAGTAGAACTTCGAAGAAGTGATCTGAGATTCCCCTTCCCGAGTAATTTCGAAACCTCTCTCATTGGAAGAGTCGTAGAATCAGTAGAACGTCGTGCTAAGTACCTCCTAATCCGACTAGACGGAGGTATGACTTGGCTCTGTCATTTGGGAATGAGTGGCAGGTGGACACTGATTGGCGACGGAGTGGTTGGGAGACCGGGCAAGTTCTCTACCGGGGCACCTCTGGGTAGCGGTGACGGACCTCACGATTGGGTAGTGATCCACCTAGATAGTGGGACGAAGGCAGTCTACTCGGACCATCGTAGGTTTGGATTCATGGACTGCTTCCCCACTTCACAACAAGAAAAAAACAAGTTTCTCTCGGATTTGGGTCCGGAGCCTACTCCCGACCAATTAGTTCCACAGGATCTCGCAGAAGGACTGAGGGGTAGGAAAATGCCAATCAAATCAGCTCTCTTGGATCAGAGAATCATCGCTGGCCTGGGGAACATCTACGTTTGTGAGATACTTCACCGAGCCGGAGTTTCTCCAAGAAGAAAGGCAAGCAGTGTCGCTGGATTATCTGGAATCTCCAGAAGAGTCGAGAGAATCACAGCGGCAACACACGATGTCATCACGGAGGCCATAGACGCCGGTGGCTCCACTCTGCAAGATTTCAGAGGAGTAGATGGAGATGAGGCTATGGGCTATTTCATTCATAACTTCCTAGTTTATGGAAGGGAAGATCAGGAGTGTCTGAAGGAAGGTTGCTCTGGTTCGATAAGAAGAATAGTTCAGTCTAATAGATCCACCTTCTACTGCTCGTCCTGCCAACGTTGATGGACGTCCTATCTACATTATACCTCATGTCCGACCAATCCGATATGAATGTAAAACTGATTACTGAGTTCATTGGAACCTTTTTCCTCTGCTTGACAATCTGTGTAGCCGGAGTATTCGGTCTGTCTGGTCAAAACGCTCCTTTCGCTATAGCAGGCACTCTGATGGTTATGATATATGCCGGTGCTCACATTTCCGGTGCTCACTACAATCCTGCAGTCACCATCTCGATCTGGATTAGGGGGGCATGTGAGAAATCTGAAGTAGTGCCCTATGCTCTCTCTCAACTCGCAGCAGGATTACTAGCGGCTCTCATTGCTGCGAATCTGATTGTTACCGGTAGTATCTCTGAGGAATACCCAATTGAGATGTTCGAACCTTCGGGTATGGAGACCTCAATCATTGTATCCGAGCTACTCTTCACCTTCGCACTAGTTTTCGTAATCCTCAACGTAGCAACCTCAGAATCCAATGAAGGAAACGGGTACTACGGTGCTGCCATTGCATTGGTAGTCCTAGCCGGGGCTCTAACTGTAGGGAGCATATCTCTGGCTTCATTCAATCCGGCAGTCTCGCTTTCTCTGGTAGTGGTTGGGAAAATGGCTGCTGCAGACCTATGGCTGCATTTGGTACCTCAGTTGTTTGGAGCCGGGGCAGCATCTTTGGTTTTCAAGTGGAATCCCTAGTCTAACTGCTGAGACATCTCTATCCCCCTAACTAGTGCCATCAATATCTCATTCCTTGGTGTTGGTACTCCAACCTCTTCTCCCTTAGAAATCACGGCACCACAAAGGACATCTATCTCCGTCTTTCTTCCAGCCATGAGGTCCTGAAGCATAGAAACTCTATTGTCGGCAGTTGATTCGACCACCCTCCTTAGATAACTCTCAGAGTCGGAATCTCCTAGATCTACTCCCGATGCCTTGGCGACAGCCTCAGCCTCCCTCATAGCCTCAATTGCCTGATGCCACAATTCTGGAACCTCTGCCAAGGTCCCATTCCTGACACCTGCAATAGCACATATTGGATTAATTGCTACATTTATCATCAGCTTCCTCCAAATTTCTCTCTCGATATCATTCGACCAATTAGGTACCAGTCCCCCTTCATCAAGCAATGAAATGAATTCAGTAGCAATAGAATTCGGCTCGGAGGAATTAATTGAACCTAGAGAAATTGACCCTCTCCCTGTCCAGTGGACAGCACCGTCTCCATCTCTCCAAGCGGAGTGAGTGGTAGTTCCCCCTAGTACTCGCTCCCAACCGACCCTGCTGGCAATGATTCCTGAATTTCCAAGTCCGTTCTGAATGCTGATTACTAATGCGTCTTGTTTAATCAGATCTTCTGCGATAGAAGCCAATTGGGGTGTTGAACCAGACTTGCCAGAGACAACTGCTACATCACAAGTTCCGCACATTTTCTCCTCCAGAGGGCCCTTCTCACTATCGATAATCTCGAAACGCTCCCCTGGAATCATTTCCACAGATCCCTCGGGAGTGAATAGAGTCAGCCCCTCCAGTAAATCTCTAGCAGTCCGTCCTCTAGAAACACAAACGAGTTCAGCATTGGTGTCAGATAGACATCCTGCGAGCACACCGCCGATCGCTCCAGTCCCGAGAATAGCAATCCTCACTCGCAACCCTCCGATG
>CACGIE010000005.1 GCA_902573015.1 uncultured Candidatus Poseidoniales archaeon
GTGACAGGTTCGTTTAACCGTTACCTGCTTAGGAAAATCAGTAGTTTACCTAAGAACGTTGAAGACAGAAACGTTCTCGGAGTTCTATGAGCTCTAACGATGGAACTACCCCCCCCGGTATTGTTCGTTGTAGGAACGGCTGGTGCTGGAAAGAGTTCTTTGGTTACGTCTTTTCAAAGATGGGCTAGATTCTTGGACATCGATGTATTAGCGATTAATCTTGATCCTGGTGCTGAAAGGGTCCATTATGATCCAGAGTTTGATGTCAGGGACTTGATATCTCTTTCTGAGGTAATGGACGAGTACGACCTTGGACCCAATGGCGCCCAGATACTTGCAGCGGATCTAGTTGCTTCTCAGGCTGTGGAGGTTTTTGAGGAGATTGAGGGACTTGCAGGGGATATTATGATTGTAGATACGCCCGGACAAGTGGAGCTTTTTGCTTTCAGAGAGGCCTCTAGCCACTTAGTACATGTTCTTGGACAGGGTAGGGCATGCTTGATTTTCCTTTTCGATCCTTTACTTTCCAGCACTCCGAGTGGGTTCGTTTCCCAGATGTTGCTATCTTCGATTGTTCACTTCAGACTAGGGCTACCGACAGCTAACTTCCTTTCCAAATCTGATCTGTTGGAGCCTGAGACGCTAGAAAGAATCCTAGAGTGGGGGGATAACCTGGATGTTCTAGAAGCAGCGCTGTTTGAAGAATCAGCAAATCAGAGCGGATTTGATGGAGGAGGGCAGAGAGCAGAGTTTGCGATAGGTCAACTTAGGATGATGCAGCATGCGGCAATTCAGCCTGGGCTAATACCGATATCCAGTGAGATGGAAGAGGGCCAAGCAGATGTGTTGAGTTTCGCACAAAACATATTTGGAGGAATGTCAGATGCCAAGGATGGGTTTGCAGGAGATATAGAACATGAGAGGCAGTGACTCGAAAACCGACCTACTAGCTATTGATGATTTATCGGATAGACTCTCGGAAATAATCGATTGGGCAATCAGGATAAAGAACGATGAAGAGGCACTGTATGACTTCAAACCTCTAGATGGAATGGCAATAGGATCGATTTACGAGAAGCCGTCAACAAGGACCAGGGTGTCATTCGAGATTGGCGTTAGTAGACTAGGCGGTCAGCCCCTCACACTACTTGCTGGAGACATCCAACTAGGAACTAGTGAGAGCATAGCAGATACTGCTGCTGTTCTCTCAAGATACATGGACTGCATTACCTACAGATGTTTTGGTCATGACGACGTTGCTGAACTAGCTAAACATTCTACGGTTCCAGTAATCAACGCCCTCTCCGATATGCATCACCCTTGTCAGGCTGCAGCTGATATGATGACCATAGTAGAAAACTCCGATAAAATGAACGGGCATGTTGCTTGGGTTGGAGATGGGAACAATGTGCTTCATGATTTGGTTCTTGGGTGTGCAACTCTGGGATATGACATCGTTTACGCAACACCACAGGGTTTTGAGCCAGACGATTCTGTGATTTCAAGGGCTTTAGAAATAGCTAAGAAAACGGGATCGAAAATAGAAGGGGTTAATGATCCTAAAGATGCTGTTGAGGGGGCAGGAGCAATTTACACAGACGTTTTTGTATCCATGGGAGAAGAGCATATGGATGGAAAGATGGGGTCATTCGATGGTTTTCAGGTGAACGAAGAATTGGTCTCGAATGCTGATGATGATTATATCTTCATGCACTGCCTTCCTGCACACAGAGGAGAAGAAGTAACAGACGGAGTGATGGACTCTCCCAATAGCGTAGTTTTTGATCAAGCCGAAAACAGAATGTGGGCGCAAATGTCGATTCTAACCCTTCTGTGTAACGAAGTCGCTTGGCAGACCTACTGGGAATTGCGCTAGCTTGGAATTAGCGATATCACTAGGAATGCAAACAAACAGAGTTGCATTGAGGTCTTGATTAGTTTCTGGGCGTTACGATGCTCCGATGCGAGGAGCTTTGGTTTGACCATCATTAGCGTAACTACAGAGGGGATGACGAATGCTACGTGCCAATCAGTAAAAATCTGCAATATGGGCAAAAAGGGAGCAAGCATTGCAGCTAGAGCCGCTATAAGAACTAGAGCGGCTAATGCACTAGCCCTATCTTCCCCTGCCCTCATTGCAAAGGTGTCTCTTCCTTTATCTCCGTCCATATCTTCAATGTCCTTTACGATCTCCCGAGAAAAATTATACAGAAATCCCACAATAAAAACTGACCATGCTCTCTGATCCAAGGGATCAGAAACGCTAGCAGCACCAAAAATAATTACCAAGCCTACGGACATACTGATAGCCAAATTTCCAGGCAGGCCTCTGTCCTTCATCCTAAGACTTAGTTTTGAGGGAGATTCATAGTTGAATAGAAGAAGAAGCGCAATCATCCAGATTGCAAGCGATGGAAGCCACCCGTCTAGGCCTAGTTCTCCACTATGAGAGACGTAGGCTGCGACTATCAGAAAAGATGCGGAGAGTAATGCAGTAGATAGGATGCCCCTCCTAGCTGCGACTTCAGAAATCTCTCCCGAGGGGAGCGGTCTGTCTGGCCTGTTGATTCGATCTATCTCTATATCCATGTAGTCATTCAATGCGTTCCAAGAGAACATGAATGTCATCACAGATAGGCAATGCAAGACCGTAATGATAGCGAAGTCTCCGCTAGGAAGTCCCTGAGAAGCTAAAATTGACCCCAATGCCACCCCGAATATCCCCGTCACAGAGTTGCCAGATCTGAACAATTCTGCCCATGGAGCGATGGACCGGTACGTACTCACACGTCATTGTCAAGGTGCCAAGACTTCATTCCTTCCCTGACTAATGTTGAGCCACGGCAATTTCATCATGAGAGAGGCCCCACACACAGACGGTGTATACACTACCTCTGAATGGACCCCTGATATGCCCGACTTTAGAGAACCGGGAATCCTTGGACATTATGTTTCCGACTTGGTTCATGGTTGCGCCCCACCTAAATCTCTCATTTAGATGATCGAAAATCTCGACTGTATTCGCTGTTTCCTTTTCCTCTAGTAGGCAAATTACTTCCTCCCTTAGTCTGCGGGTCCTGGACATCACGATACCTCCGCTTTCAGGGGCATTGTGGCCATCATCCTACTGTGCAGTCCTGCCCAACTGCTAGGACTGATCTCTATTGGGGCTGTTCTTGCCCTGAGGGGCTTCCATGTTTGATTGTCGGCTATGTTTCCCGAATTGTCGACAATCGATGTCATGTTTACAATCTCAGATTTGCTCTCGGTACGATTCAAACTGGCTAGTGGAACCACGCGATGCGGTTCCGGCCTCTTCCTGTATCTCAGCACAGTACGCGTCATTTTCCTATTCATCATGATTGGGTGTCGGTTCATTTGGATATTAACTGAGGGAAAAGAGGCGATAGTGAAAGTGAAAGTGAAATTTTACTTATCTCCAGTATGCAACCTTTTGAAAAGAGGTCGCCTTTCGATGGATTGCCGCTCGTGTGGTGTAGTTCGGTCCATCATGTCGGACTCTCGATCCGTCGACCCGGGTTCAAATCCCGGCACGAGCACCAAAATCTTCCGATTGACGCATTACAGTCATAAGTCCACCTTCGTTGGAGTAGTAAGGTCATATGCGTATCGAACGTGATCTGAAGCTTACGTTCGATGATGTATTAATTCGGCCGAAGAGGAGTACCTTGATCTCTAGATCTGATGTAAACCTGGTACGAGAGTTCACTTTCAGGCATACCAAAGAAACCTGGAATGGAGTGCCAATAGTCGCTGCAAATATGGATACGACTGGGCTGTTTTCAATTGCAGAAATTCTACAGGGGCACAAAATGCTGACCTGTACCCAGAAGTTCTACTCTACGAAGGAGTTCTCCGATGCTTGGGAGAATGGAGTTAATTCTGAGTTCGTTGCGGTTACTTGCGGATCCACGGATGAGAGTTTCGAATTATTGGAGCGGAAAATGGCTACCAACAAGGGTCTGAAGATGATATGCATTGATGTAGCAAATGGATATCGGGAAGTCTTCCTTAACTTCGTGAAGAAGGTTAGGGGAGCATTCCCAGAAAAGATAATCATTGCTGGTAACGTTGCTACTAGAGAGATGACAGAAGCCCTAATTCTAGCCGGTGCAGATATTGTCAAGGTTGGAATCGGGCCCGGCTCGGTTTGCACGACTAGAAAGGTCGCTGGAGTGGGTTATCCGCAACTTTCTGCTATTTCGGAGTGTGCTGATGCTGCTCATGGTCTGAATGGTCACGTCATGTCAGATGGGGGTTGCTCTTCGCCAGGAGATGTTGCAAAGGCTTTCGCTGCAGGAGCAGATTTTGTCATGCTCGGAGGTATGTTAGCGGGTCATGATGAGTCAGGGGGAGAATTGATCGAAGATAGTGGGGGTTCGTACAAGTCGTTCTACGGGATGTCCTCGGCCAAGGCAATGGAGACGCACTATGGGGAGATAGCCGATCACAGGGCTCCAGAGGGTAAAGAGGTCAGGGTCCCCTACAGAGGACCGTTGGAGGTTACTGTTCAGTCGATTCTAGGGGGTTTAAGGTCCGCTTGTTCCTATGTGGGCGCTAGGAGGATAAAGGACCTACCAAAGTGCACTACCTTCATCCGAGTGAGTATGACTACGAATGAGGTCTTTCAGAAGTTCAACGTAGACTAGAGTCAATCGTAGTTATTGCACAGTTCTCCTTGAGAGGGGAAGCTGTTTGGGTCCTTAGGATTGGTATTCCATCTACTCTCGCACTTGTTAACGAAGCCATCGCCGTCAGAGTCTATCATTGAGTCAGAAGGATCCATTGGATCGTAACCGAAGTAGTACTCCCATCCAGACCACATGTCGTCGTCATCTTGGTCCTGGTGGTATACCTCAGACCCGTCATTCCATTTATCGCCGTCTGTATCGTTGTTTATCGGGCTGGTTCCATTCTCATACTCTTCGAAGTTGGTGTAGTTCTCCAGGTCATCGTAGAATGCAGAGCCGGGGCCGTAAGGATCTATGTGGCACTCGAAGTCCTGAGGATTATCCCAACCAGGACAGTACCTGTACATCAGAATTGTTCGGTTTAACCCGTCATTGTCCATATCCTCGTTACCATCGTTGATTCCATCCAAGTCTGAGTCGGGCATTCTTGGATCCATGGGGCCACGTGATCCGAGTGCGTTGAGAGTGTTGTTATCTACGAGGCCCAGTTCTATTGCCTCCTCAGAGAACCTAACCTCCCAACCATCGGGAAGCTTGTCCCCATCTGAGTCATGGTCTACTGGATTGGTGTCCCACCTGTCCGGAGCCTCGAGTGAGTTTTGTAGAGTGTCGTTATCGATATCGTAGATAGAGTCCACCGGTGAACCGAAGGAAGGGTCTAGGGCCCACCTTCCTTCATCTGGGATATTGAATCCAGACAGATTCATCTCATACAGGAAGTAGTGAGGATCGAGAATCCCGTCATCATTTCTATCGCCTGATGAGGCGAATCCGGAGACGTAGTTCACCCATATCCAACCTCCTGGTCCCTTTCCACACTCCATCATTGACTCACAGCCTGGCGGTAGCCAGTTGGTCTTGGAAATCCAAAGGCTGTGACTGTTGGTATTCTCTTGGACAGAGAAAACCTGCATCTCCCAACCATCTGGTTGACCGTCGCCGTCGGTGTCGTTCAGGAGTGGATTGGTGGCGCTCTGCCACGGTCGTGGGACGAATAGGACTTCGTCTCCATCGTTCAGGCCATCGTTATCTGTATCTGCATTATTCCCGTGGGTGATGTACAGATCCTGCCCATCGATGACCTCTTCCCCATCCTCCAATCCGTCGTTGTCGGTGTCAAACGCGGATGCGTTCGTGAAGTAGTAGACCAAGGTCCCATTGTCGTACCATGGGTGCCCGTCAACGGCTTCCCTGTAGTCCTCCAGACCATCATTATCGGTATCCTTGTCCGTGGCATTTGTGAATGTCTCGTAGTATTCTACCGAGTCTGAAAGTCCGTCTCGATCTGTGTCGAAAACACCCGGATCTGATCTAACTATGACTTCACGGACCCCGAAGTCTACGATTCGAATCTTCCAGCCAATCACCTCAATCCCGTCGATTAGCCCGTCGGCGTCAGTATCCGAATCGAGTGGGTCTGTGGACCTGCCATCAACCACCCCGTCTCCGTCTCTATCCCTAGCATTGTACTCGTCTAGATTAGTGAACCTCTCATGCTGCTCCACGACGGTGACAAGTTCCTGGAGCCTGCTTCTTACTTCGTCATCGACCTCTACATGAATATGGTAGACCCACCCCGGGGTATCGGTCTTAACTGGGATATTGACATAGTTACTATCAACTACAGTTCGGACCCACAAAATCGTGTTATTGGCTTGTACGTACTGCCCGGGCACTACATCGATCCTCTCTATTGTAGTGGCCCCAATCATATCCTTGTAGGTGACCGCCCCGTCCCCATCAGCATCGTAACCATCGAAATCTGGATCTTCATCGGCATTGCTTCCATCATTGGGGTGTATTCCACTTTGGAACTCCCACCCATCGGGCATTCCGTCCTGATCAGTATCTGGATCAAGTGGGTTGGTGAAGTTGGATGGGCCCCAGTCGTAAGAAACAGAGAATTCCTCGACGTTGTTCAGCCCGTCTCCATCGTTGTCGCCATAAGCGTCGGTTGAATTGGCAGGGTTCAGGAACCAATTGTAGTCATCGTTGAATGAATAGCAGAATTCGAATCCGTCCGGCATCCCATCTCCGTCTGTATCCCAATCCCCCGGGCCATTCAGCCTGCCATCTCCATCCATATCCTCATTGAACCAGTTCGGATTATCCAAGGGGTTCTTCTTCTGTAGGGTGGTTTGAACTCCTCCGTTTGGTAGCTCTTGGGCCGTGAAAACTATCTCCGATGCAAACGCCCTCAGGTGAGGGGCTGGAAGGGTTAGAGTTCCGAAGGTAGGCCTACCGCAGAAGGACTTCAGATCGACAAGGTGAGTGGATATCTCGACCAAGTCGTCAATCAAATCTCCATCGCTGTCTGCGGCACGAGGATTTGTGTCATATTTTTCTTCGACGAAGTTCCTGAGAGTATCTGGCTCTGGTTGCTCCAAATCTAGTATGGCATCGCAGGAGTGTCCGAACTGAGATCCCATCTCCTCCCACAAATCGTCCCCAATGTCCAGCTTGATCTCGGCCTTGACAGAAGGGGTCAGGAGAGGGCAGTTCCAGTTTCCATCTAGGGGGTCAAGTAGAACGACTATTCCGGAGGGAGTGGTAACTTCGTGCGTGTGCTCTGACTCCCATCGGTCATTCAGACCGTCCCCATCGGTATCCTTCAGGCGGGGGTTTGTGCCGAGCTCAGCCTCGTCTAGATTAGTCAAACCATCCCGGTCCGGATCGCCAAGTGGACCGTTGTCTGGGTTTGGGAAGGTCTCATTCTGCTCCCCTGTTTCCCTCTCGGTGTCTACTGATGCAACTGGAATATCCTCGCATTCTACTTCGGTGAGCCCTTCCCCGATGGTGATACAAGGTTCCCCCGTATCCAATGGATCTAGTCCGTTCTCTATTTCCCAGCCATCATCGAGCCCATCTCCGTCCGTATCTGCCTCTTGCCAATTAGTGCCGTATAAGGTGCTCTCCATCCTATCTGCGATTCCATCTCCGTCCCAATCACATCCAATAGTTGGGACGTCAGGAGGGCATACTCTCTGGTTCCCCTCTTTTAATTCCAAATCTTCCACCGCTGATTCGAATCCCCCTCTATCGGTACTAGAAAGGCCTGCACCTACAACTGTGTATAGACCTGCCAAGCAGAGTGTTGCGGTAATGGCGGCAACTGCATATTGGTTGTGAGTCAAAGCCATCAGAATACCCCGCCCTCTTAGAGGGCGCTTCATGCAAATTGGGTTCGGCTATAATGATTGACGGGATTTGACCTGTGAAGAAATTACAGAAAAGGCTGCATTGAGTACGAAGGACTCAACGCCCATTCAGAAAAGACTCAATTCTATCGAATGCCTCTGAAAGTAATTCAACTTCTGGGAGGCAGACCATTCTGAAGTGCCCCTTCCCCATCTCTGGAGAGAATCCGGACCCGTGGACTAGCAGGACGTGTTTCTCGTGGAGCAGGTCCAATACGAATCTCTTGTCGTCAGCAGAGTGAATGGGATCAGTAATTTTTACGAACAGGTAGAATGCCCCTCCAGGAGCCTGACATTCTAGACCCTGAATGGAATTTATCCTCTCCAGGGAGTACTCTAGCCTCCTTCTTATTTTTTCACGGTGTCCATCCATCCAATCGGATCCCTCGGATAGTCCTGCGAGATAGCCGTACTGTGCTGGAGTGGATGCACAGAGGCGACTCCTTAGAAGTCTCTCAGCCCCATCCCTGACATTGGAGAGGACTCCCGAGGGATCATGCCATGCCATGTATCCGATTCTCCACCCGGGTGCGAAATATACCTTCGAGACGCCATTAAGGACAATCACCGGTACATCCTGCGATCGTGACGCCAAAGAGACGAAGTTGCCCGAGAAGTCAAGGCCATCGTATATCTCGTCAGAGATGATGGTGCACCTTGGAAAGTCACGTGCTAATGAGATAAAGTCATCAATCTCCTGCTCAGTCGGGACGTTTCCAGTTGGATTGTTCGGATTTATGAGGACCAGGAGTCTGACAGATTCGTCCATCTTGGAGCGGATATCGTTGATGTCTATCTTCCAACCATCCTGTGAATTCAACTTGTACTCTATGGTCTTCGCACCATACATCTGCGGATATGCCATGTATGGGGGGTAGTGGGGGCCCGGTGCCAGTACAGTGTCACCCGGCTCGAGAAATGCAGCGAAGATAATTTGCAGTGCCTCGGTAACGCCGTGTGTCACGTACACATCGTCTTCTGAGCATTTCCAACCCTTATTTTTCTCTGCTGAGGCGATTGCCCTCCTTAGCGAGGAAATACCATACGAGGGGCCGTAACCATTGTCTTGCGAGTCGAGCGCTCTCTTGTAAGCCTCAATCATGTGACTTGGGGTCTGAAGTCCTTCGTACGCAAGAGGATCTCCGATATTTAGGCGGATTATTTCGTGACCTTGTTTCTCGAGTTCAATTGCAGGGACGACTACGTCTCGAATTGCGTACTCTATGGCCGCTGCGCGTTTAGAGGCTTCAATCGGATTAAACACATTCTCACAGTCCAAGAATTTCACGTGCCGAATCGAGAGCCTGGGGGATTCCATCTGGATTCGACCCCCCGCCCTGTGCCATCGTCCTGCTCCCTCCCCCTCCTCCGCTGATATGTACGGAAATAGAGTTCAGGATATCCACTGCATTGTGCCTCTCTTCGGCTAGAGAGCCTTCTGTACTGGCGACTATAATCCTCCCTCCTCCTTCCCTTGTTCCAAGGACGGCAAGTGTTGGACTGGATGGATCGCGTGTTAGTTCTCCAAGCATTGACATCAGTGCCTTCATTTCGGCATCGACTTCCATAACAACATAGCGAACACCATCCTTCTCAACGGAGTCTTGCCCTCCTCCATCGGTTCTTAATCTGACAATCTCGGCCTCCAAAGACTCGATTCTCTTTTGCTGAGATTTCCACTGTTCAAAGAACCTGAGTACTGCATTGGGGAGATCCTCGGGGGAAACCCCCAGAACCTCGCTGGACTCGTTCAGCAGACGCTCCTGCTCCCTTGCGTGTTCGCGTGCCGTGTCCCCTGCCACGATCTGCAGACGCTCCACCCCGTCTTGGACTTGACTGGAGCGGATGATGCGTAATTCACCAATTTGTCCGGTCGAGTCGTGATGCGTCCCCCCGCAGGCCTGTGAATCGTGATTCCCTATTCTTATCACTCGTATGTCAGCTTGTTTTGGAGGACCCCCTTGGTATATTTCAAAACCGAATTCCTCGTCTGCCTCGGCCCTATGCATCACTAGTTTCTCGACAGGGATATTTGCTTCGATGATTGAATTGGCATGGTCCTCGATTCTGTCCAACTCCTCCCTTGATAGTCTGGAGTGGTGAGTGAGGTCGATTCTAGCGTATCTGAATCCTTTGCTTGACCCTGCCTGCCAGATGTGTGGACCGAGAAGTGCTCTTGAGCTTCCTCCTACGATGTGCACTGCAGTGTGATGATCCATGAGTTGGCTACGCCTCTCCCATGAAACCTCCCCGGATACTTTTCCGAGCGGTACTTCAGAGTCTGTAAGGTGGAAAATCACGTCTCCTTCAATTCTTGTATCTACTACTCTTGATCTACCGATCTGTCCTTGGTCTCCCAATTGACCGCCACCCTCCGGATAAAATAGGGTCCTGTCCAGAACAACATAGTGAGTCGGTGTCACCTTCACCTCGGTAGAAAGTTCTAGCAAATTTATCTGAGAATCGGTGAGCTGATTGCAAGCAAGTGCCGTTGCCTCGAATGAGGTCTTGCTGGTATCATCGTAGTAATCCCTAGAGGTTTCTGGAAAATCGTTAGATGGGAATATATCGGTTCTAGATTTCTCCTTCGCTGCAGCTTTGGTACGCTCAGCGTTTCTTGAGGCCATATCTGCAGCGAAACCGACTCTGACCTCTAGTTCGGACCATCCTGATAAATTGGCTATAGAGATGGCCATTTCCGGATTTAATCCACGTTCTTCGGAAAGGCGGAAGAGTACTTCATCTGGTGCCTCGCTTGAGTCCTTAGGGAGGTCACGAAGCGCCGTTCTAACCGCTGATTCTCCCTTTCTCAGCATTACGTAGTACCTCTTCTCCTCGAGATCTAGGATATGTAGGACTCCCTCTCGGGATTGTGTGAATCTAGAGAAGTCTAGGTGGGCATCTATGTGATGGGATCCGAGTTCGGATAGTGATACTCCGAGTTCTAGATCATCCTTCATCCTGCAAACTCTCCTGGCCAGCATTCTAACCAAGTACCCGGCCTTTGAATTACTGGGGACAAGCCCGTCGCCAAGCATGTTGCATATTGCATGCATGTGATCGGGGATGGCATAAATGCTTGAGAGCGGCTCAGTGAGTAGTTTGAGGTCCTCAATAGATACGTCCAAGCCGGACTCCCCCAGCCTGCTTGACAGTTTTACGAAGAGTGACTCGACGTCTGTCCCCACATCAATATTCAGAATTCCTGCTAGTCTGGAAATTTCTCCTAGGAGATCCCCCGTATCTACAGAAATACCTAGATCGTCCACGAGTTTTTCGAAACTCGCCAGTTTCTTCAGCCACGTCACAGATTCGGGATATATTGCGTCGTAAATCGTTGGAGTTCCAGCAGCAGCCCAGCAGAACCTCTCGAGCCCATACCCCGTATCGATTATCTGCAAGTCCATCTCCCTGTAATTTAGTCCCTTAATCTCTATATCCCCATCTTTGTGCTCTTCCAGATTCATGAAGACGAGTGTAGCCAGTTCTAGGCCTCCCACAATAACCTCTAGTGCAGGTCCTGCGTTCCCGCCTCCAGACCATGGATTCTCCACATAGGTTAGCTCGTTCGGGTCGATTCCGAACGACTCGACAAGCATCTCATCGCAATATCTGACGCACTGGTCAATCCAATACACGACACTACCTTCACTGGACTTGTTGAATGCATGGTGTGCCATCATCTCGAATGTAGACAGGTGTCTTCCAGATCTTCCAACTGCGGCAACGTCTGTGAGCCTTATACAGGGCTGGCTGATCACCAAAGGATTTGCTGGAGGTGGAACTAGGCCGCTAGTCACATGGGGTTGGAAGTCTGCTATACTGGCTATAGTCAGATGAATATCGTCCCTCCATCTTGCAACTACTGGATATGGAGAAACTCTGGAGTGTCCTTTCTTTTCGAAGAAGTCCTGAAATCTTTCCCTCATAGCGTCCTTGAGTTCCTTGCCAAGGAACTGAAATCCGTCGATGATCGGCTCTCCAATGAATGTGTAGGGATCCTCTGTGCTATCTCCACAGGTTTCCCTACTCTGATCTCTAGTCCAGAATCTGGAGCCGGTTATTATGCAGGTCTTACAAACGTGGCCCGATTCTTCCCAGAAGGGAATTTCTACTTCTCCAAAGGCCACTGTGTCCCCCTCGGCTAGCCCATTGGATACCGGGTCTTGAAGTCAATGCGAGAATTACTCCCGGTGTGTTGAAACGATAGGGGTTCTCAGAAAGGCTGATGGAGGACTGGAGGGATTATCTCAAGCCAGACGGGGATTCTCTAATGAGGATAAAGAAAAGGAGGGGTATGCTTGTCGATGCAGTGATTGTCTCTGATTCAGAACATGTAGGTAAGAGCAATGACAGATCTCTCGAGCAATTGGCCAATGCCGCATCTCTACCGGGAGTAGTTGGTGAAGCTTGGGGGATGGCAGACTTCCATCAAGGCTATGGATTTCCAATCGGAGGAGTGGTGGCAACCGACATAGAAAATGGCGGAGTAATCTCACCGGGCGGTGTTGGTTTCGACATCAACTGTGGAGTTCGTCTATGCTCTATTGATCTGGGTTTGGAAGACCTAGTACATTTGACTAGAAAGAAGTCTGGGAGTGGAAGTAAGGAGTTCGGAAATCGACTAAAGGCGAGAATTCCTGCTGGAGAGTCTGGGAAGGGCGGTTTCAAGTTGAGTCCCCATGATCTGGATGAAATCCTAGCTGGAGGGGCAAAGGGTGCGGCAGAAATTGGAATAGGCCATGACGATGATCTTTCGAGAATGGAGATGAATGGTAATTTGGATGGAGATGCCAGTAGTATTTCTGAGATTGCCAAGAGGAGGGGCTTGTCTGCACTGGGCTCCATAGGCAGGGGGAACCACTTCCTGGAGATTCAAGTGGTAGACGAAATAATCGATGAAAGGGCCGCTAGTGCATTTGGCCTCGAGGAAGGGAGGTTGACAGCAATGATCCACACCGGATCTAGGGGGCTTGGTTACCAAGTCTGCTCTGAGCACGTAAAGGAACTGGAGGGACGTTACAGACACCATGGGGGTATTTGGGAATCAGAGGATTGGGGGATCTCCATTTCTGACCCACAGTTGGCTTCCGCACCATTCTTCTCACGGGAGGGGGAGTCTTACTTCGAAGCGATGAGGTCCGCTGGAAATTATGCATTTGCGAATAGGAATTGTGTGACTCAGAGCCTAAGAGGGGCACTAAAGGCGCATATGGGCACAGAAGTTGATGTTGATGTGATATACGACGTTTGCCACAACATTGCCAGGGTTGAGGAGCACGTTGTTCATGGTTCAAACTGCAATTGCTGTGTCCACAGAAAGGGGGCAACTAGATCGTTCGGAGGGGATAGTGATGAGCTATCCGAAGAGTTTGGGGGAATCGGGCAACCTGTTCTAGTTCCAGGGGATATGGGGACGTCTTCTTTCGTAATGTCAGGTCCGAAAAAGGGGACTAATCAGGCATTTGGTTCATCTTGTCATGGGGCTGGGAGGGCGATGTCCAGAACACAGGCCAGAGAGGAAATAGATGGTGCGAAGGTGAAGAGGGAGTTAAGGGAGAAGGGCATTGCGATATATGAGACTCATGAGAAGTACCTATCAGAAGAAGCCCCAGATGCATACAAGGACATTGACGATGTAATCAGACTTACCGATAGGGCCGGTCTCGCACGCCCAGTTGCCAGGCTCAGGCCCCTGATTGTGATCAAGGGATAGTCTACTTCGAAACGAAAATCAGCTCGATGTCGTCATAGTCGTTCATTACGTACTCTTCGAACTTGTCATTGCTATCTCCGTTGACTGTCATGGATATATCGAATTCTTCCCAATCAGAGACCCCATTACTGTTAATGTCGAACATCCTGTCCTCGGTCAGGGAAGGAGATGCCCCCGGAGCCTCCCTGCCCCAAATCTCGAAGAAAGCGCCCAGTGGGACGTTCATTTTCGACGGAGTCTCGATGTGGAGCTTCGTGAATCCAGAATCAGATGCATCGTGGACGTGGATCCACCTCATTCCTTCTCTGCATCCGGTCTGATCTATCCCCGTGTTGGGTTCAATTGGAATCTGCTGGCCATCGACGATTACCTTCAGATTCGGGTGGTAGTGTTCGGATATCCCCACGTCTGCGTGATCCAAACCCCCCAAGCAACCGTCCGAAACATCCCAGTCAGGTTCGGGGTCGAAGACCTCTGGGTTAAATACTGCAACCGCGAAAAAGCCGACTGTAAAGACTGCTGCAATGGAAATTAGCCATTGCTCGGAGCTCAAGGAAGGCATTTGCATGATGGTGCGGAGTTAGGCATTTCTCTTGAACTATGGGGGAAGAGGTGCCTACATCGAGTAACCGAGGCTTGGAAGAGGGGTAATCGGCTGGGCTGAGCCCGATTGGACCCCATCCGCCTCCTCCATGATTATGGTCAGTAGTGTGTTCACTAGCGCTCTTAGCTCCTCGAGCTCCTGCTTCAATTCATCCATTCTGGCTATCTCTGTCATATTGGCATCCCATCCGAGGGATCTCTCCCTCTCACTTGAGATTGACAAGTATGGCCTATAAACAAGATAGTTCGTTTTCTGCGAAATAGATACTTTGCGGTACCCCTAGAATTTCGTCGGCCCTACTCCTCGTGTTCCTCGTGTTCCTCGTAGTCCTCGTACTCCTCGTCATAGTATTCGCTATCTCCCGCAGACCTTCGGATTACGTAGAATGCGGCACCCATCAGGGAAACCAGAATTAGGAGGGACCCTGCAATCAAGACGAACTCGCCTCCAGACTGGCCGCCTTCGGATAATGATGAGACCTGTATGTCGCTAATCTCCACGTTCATGTAATTATCATTGCCATAGTCCCCATCTACTACCAGTACTAGCAAAGGCTGTCCGGCTTCTGAGGGGCTGTATTCAAACTCGGCCTTGACACTGGAGCTTCCAGGAGGGAGATACAACTCTACTGGGCCGTTGATGAGTGTGGATATCGATGGTTGGAAGGTACCGTCTATCCTCTGCTCGTAGAGGCCTACATTGATTGTACCGTCGTTCTTGCCCGGGTTCTCCCAGTAGGTTACGATTGTGATCTTGTCGCCAACTAAAGGATTCTTGGTGGGAGTTACCACGGAGCGGGTGTACTGTCCGTCGAACTCAACTAGCCTAATTGTGGGGGTCCTCGGAGAGTCGGGGCCACCGAGACCTGCTACCTGGTTTCCTGCCTTGTCGGTGGAGGTAATCCAGAACGAGACCTTGTCCCCGTCGCTAATCTCAAACTCCAAGGAAGGCGAGAAGTCTACATCTCCCCGATATACATGGACATCGTCTACACTTGAGAACCACGGAACTTCGCCGCTGTCCTCGGTGCCGGGGATAATCTGGCCGTTCCTCTGGAATGCCCATGAGACCTGAAGAGGTCCGAAGTTCATCCCTATCTCCTCCATTATGGTAATCGTGACAGTTACTGAGTCCATGTTGTTGGTCTCGATCACTGTGAGTGATGAGTCCGGGTATGCTTCAACGTTGAACAATGCCGTGGGCGGCTTCGTATCCACCGTTACGGATGCTTGTGAGTCATCGACCGAGTGGGCATTGCCCGGTACTCCGGTTAATGAGGTCGTGAGGACCGTCGTTGGATTAATTGGCTGGAAATTTGGCAGAGTCATCTCTACTGTGAAATTGCCATTGGCATCCACGGCACCTAATGACTCGTAGTTCCCGCTCCCGTAGGTCATAGAAAGCACAGCGGTTAGATCCTGGTTTACCTCGGATATCCGAATTCCAGAGCCTTCGTGGTGGACAGAACCGCTAACTGAGAATGTGTCTCCCTGTCCGAGGTAGAGGGAGGTCCCTAACGCCGGAATTATGGGCTCCGATAGGTCCTCTGCCGCGTTTGGAATGGCTGATATCCTGTTGTCTAGACGCCATGAAAGAGAGCTTAGGACTTCTGACTCTATCTGGTCCAGTCCGTCCTCCACCAATACTCTGGGCTTGCAGTCGAAGTCTTGCTCTGTGAATGGCATGTCCCACGAAATCTTGAATCTGACGCTCAGCTCGGTTACTGTGGAGGTTATGGCTTCGGTGCTGGCCCCAATAACCTCCAACATGCTACTGCTAGGGCTTAGCAGCGTAGAGGTGAATGGCTCGTAGGAGAATACACCGTATTCGCTCCCGTAGCCGCAGAGGAATACAGAGATGTTGTCAATCGTTCGGAATCCGTTGGGTTCGTCCAGCCTCACTTTGAATGTGTGCTCAATTCCCGGAACCAAGAAGTAGTCGATACTATCCTGTGTAAGCCTGTCTAATGAGAACGTTGAGCCTCCTCCGGAACCTGTCCCGAGACCCGCGCCTGCGAATTCCACCATCACGTCCTCAGCCACGACCACCGATGCCCATGAGTTGGTAGCACCGGGACCCCCTCCTGTGGAGCCATCCTGGTAGCTAAGGCCGACCCAATCCGTACCCTCGACATAGAGATGGATAAGCTCGTTATCCATCGAGGAGACATCTAATCCCATGAACTGAACTTGCTGTTCCCCGGTTAATCCGACGCTGAGCTCCCTGTTCTGGGACTGGTACTCTGACTCATCGGCAATTCCGTCAGAATTCTGGTCGTCTACTCCCTCTCTCCAGTATCTCAGAGTCAGAGACTCCCCTCTGGCCTGGTCTTCACTGATAGTGATGTAAGGGGAGAAAGTAGTCGGGGGGACTACCATGCCGTCAACGAACTGAAGGCCTACGGGTGTCTGGACTTGCATCCTACCTGCCACAGGGGGACTATTGTCTACTACGATATCCACCATTGGGGGGACGCCGGTAGTGTCTTCTGCTCCGTTGGTTGAGGATGATGGCCCTACTCTCAGCATTAGAGGAGAGAGGGTCATGGAAGACAACCCAGTGGGGGATTGAACCACACCTGAGAAGGACCCCTGATCCCCTGCCTGTAGAGGGTATATGGATCCCGAGAGGTTCAATGCAACGGAAAAGTCGCTTGCTTGGGGTCTCCGATTCTCATTATCTTGGAATCTAACTGTTCCAGATATATTCAGGGGCCCTCCTTCTTGGATGGGGAACGGGTAGAATAGGGTATCATAGGTGTTGGAAATTACCCTATCAAACTGGTCTCTTATCTCGAAGTAGTCTATCTGTAGATCATTCTCTACGGCATTCTCACCGGAGCGACCGCTCTCCGATGTAGCGGGCCATATGGTTTCCCCGTCTATATCGTTTGCTCGGGCCTCCCACTCTATGCTGTCTACATCGTCCCAGTTCCAATCAACTTTGAACTTCCAGTGGACTTCGATATCGACGTACCCGTCGCTGTGCAGAGACTCCGTGACATAGCTCGCGTCCATGCTCAGAGGGGCTATGCTGTCTCCTGAGTTCTGCGAGAATTGCACATCTCCAGAGCCCGTCCCCCAGAGGCCGTCGGGACTATTCTCTACCCGGAACCCGATAGATTGACCGTCCGAGGATGTTCCGACTAAGGTGATATCTGCGAGTTGAGAGTTGTCATAGAGATGATGGTGACTTGTGACGATTTCGATTATCTCACCGTCTGGGTAGAACGTATTAGGGACTGAGAAATCCCTGTTTACAAACATGAAGTCGTAAACTATCGAACCATCCAAGGAGAGTGCCCCGTAGTCCGAGGTATAACTCAGTGGGATGTCCGTCTCGTCTTCGAAGTCGACACCGGAGATTTCATCCAAGTATCCTTCGATTCCCGGTCCCAGTCCGGAGACGTTCTCAAAGAACAGGTATCCGATACCCATTGAAGAAATGTGTATTGTCTGAGCAGAGCTGGAGGATACGGATATTGGGACCTCGAGCCAATCCCTCCCATTCTGAGAGTCGGTGTGAGTGGGATTGAGATACCCTATTCCAGAAATTTGTGCCTGGCTGAGAATACTTGTGAAGGCTGAGTTCCCAGAACCACCAGAAATCGAGGATCCGGCTACTGAGACTGTGACTGGGGATTCGAAGCCGTCATCGTCCGGAGAAATACTCACGAATCCAGAGGTGACTGTTGCAGATTCGGGAATCAGCGCGGTGAGACTCTGGGGGTTAGTACCGTCCAGATCTAGAGAGGCGCTTCGCGAGTATGAGTCATCGAGAGTCATCCATGACTGCCATCCTAGGTTTCCGTAAGCTAGTTGCCCCGAATCATCGATCATCGGGAATTCCCAGTCATCAGAGCCATCGTTCAGCACATCCAGATGAGGGTTTGAAGGTGGGTTGGAGAACGATGAGGTGATTCTCAGAACATCTATCCACCCGTTAGTGGGAAGGGTTACTGATGTAGAGAAACCAACTTGCTGGGAAGAGAACTGTATGGTGCCTCCCTTGCTTGCGGTGCCGAGAGAGTTGCCCAGCTTATCGTAAATTGTAACGGAGACTGTGCTGGAAATGTTTCCGTAAATTGTTACGCTCTTGATGGGACGGGGAGAGAAGACGAACTCAGATGATATCGTCCCGGTTATTGCAGTGGCGTTAAGCAAACCGTCTACAACCTCAATGCCAGCGCTGTACTCCCAGCCATTTTGTCCCGAGTCTGCGTTTAGTACTCTCTTTCCACCGATGTGCACCTTCTCCAAGCTTGGAGTCTGCTCGGGGTCATCCGAGCCCATGTGGACTTTCAGTCTGACCTGCGGGTACTGTTCGGCGTCTACCCCTGCAAGGCTGAATGGGAATGAGATGTTGGAGAAACCTGGAACCTGTTCCCCGGTGCTCGCCTCCAATAGCGAGCCACGAATCCACCCCTCCTCGCCTGCATGTCCCTCGATGTCGACAAAACCTAGGTTGAATTTCCTGTCGGAGTCCAACGAGATGGATGGACTTAGCCAGCTTCCCGGGATGCCGAAGTTTGAGATTTGGACTCCAGCGTTGTCTATGAACCATCCAGCGAGGCTGTAGTAACCATCGGATCCAAATGCGAATTTGAATTTGACAGAGTCCCCCTTGTAGGCATCTAGGTTTGCCCTGAGATTAGTCATCTGACCGGTCGATGCCCATGTCCCAGAAAAAGCCGTACCAGTACAGTGATCCATCGTGAAAATGCCCATTCCCTGTAGATTGTGGCCTGCGAAAGAAGAAGCGGTACCAGAATACCATCCTGGATCGAAGTACTGCCATGCCCCATTGTTCACTTTGATGAAAACCGCGCCTCCGTCCCATCCTGCCTCTGAACACGACCAATGGTCAAATGTCAGATATGAGGTCCCATTGAGTGGGATGTCGTAGCTAGGAGAAATCAGTCGAGCCTCATCGATTCCGTTCTCATAATTGCCTGAGAACCCGACCCCATACGCGTATGGGAAAGAGGCAGTAAGTGGGGGTCCAGAGTTTGATGAAAGCTTGTTCAATGTGAATTTGCATTTGTCATTGCTACATGTGCCAGATGTTGAGCGCGTCCACCCCGGCGCTTCTGAGACTGTTGGGGAGTTAGCAGTCGAGTCTTCGAATCCTATCATTTCGGATTGAACTCCCTTGGTTACGACCCTGTAAATCCAGTCATCTGGGGCAGGGTTGCCTTGAGAATCCGGCATCCCGTAGTGAGACATAGTTGAGGAAGAGGAGAAGTCATCGACGAACATGCTACTTCCATCGTAATCTACCACTCTGAACTGGGATACGGTTAGTCCCTCCCTTGTATCGGGAGTCCCGCCCCCGTAATTGAATGAAGAACTGGTGTCAACGACTATTCTGATGTCAACGCTGGACTGATCCTGGAAACCGGACGGGATGTCGAATGAGACCAATCTAAATTCGCCGCTCTGATCCCCGTATGTTTGTCCGTTGTCCGCAGTGTAACCGTTTCCGGGAATAGGTCCGGACCTGACCGAGCAATCCGAAGAAGTACTGCTAGTACTTGATGAGATATCCGCCCATGTATTGCCGTTCAATGAAAGTTCTATGCAAGCATTGTCGCTAGAACCGCCCTCCAAGTCCCACTCCATGTTGAACTCTATCTTTGACGTGGAGTTCGTTCCCGTAAGATCGATGTTCCTCCCGAGGACGCCGTAGGCGTTTGAGTTGTATGTGCAAGAAGAGGCAGTCGTGGTGTAGCACCCATGGTGCCAGACATCCAGATCCACCCCCTCATTGATAGTCTCGATTTGATCTATGAACCATCCCGGCCTCTCATTTGTTGAATCTGGATGGGTCCAGATTACGAATCGGAATTGAATTTGATCCGCCTGGTCGATTCCGGAAAGGGAGGAAAGAGAGAAGTTACTGGTAACCCACCCGCTGTGGGAGTCAGAAGCAAATACGGGCACAGGTGATGATGCCCCGATTGGAACGGGAGCATCGGTCGATAGAGTGCTGGGGTACCCACCTTGTGGTTCTATGTAGGACCAATTTCCCCAATTGGAGTCGGACTGGAGCCTGTATTCCACCCAAGTCCCATCCCCCTCTCCAGATGCTGTACTATCTAGGTGGTACCAGTGATCGAAGGTCAGGTAGTATTCACTGATATACTGGCTATTTGGCACTGTTTGCGCTGGAACTACTAGATGTCCAAATGTGCCTGCAGGCACCGGTTCACCGGGCATGGTCCCGGCTGAAACCAGACCCTGAGGCGAGGATGACGGGACTATCCCGTGGGCCAAGGTCTGCTCCTCCCCGTAAATTGTCCCGTTTAGATCAAGGAAGGTAGTGGCCCTCCAGAGTTTGCTCTGGTGACAAATGAAGATGATGTCAGATATCTCTGAGGAGTCAAGGTTTCTGTTCTCATTCAGGTCTAGGCCCGCTAGTACCTTGAAACCAGAATGTGTACAGTTGGCCCCGCTAGATTCTGGCAAAATGTCCACTTCATATTCGTAATAGTCACCGAGAACTGCTGAAATATCTCCATCGGCACCATTGGTGTCACTAATGACAATTGTCGGAGAAGAAGTGTAGTTCGAACCGCCATCTGTCACTACCGCGGAGTGGATTACTCCGGTGGAGTAGACATTCGCTGTCAGAGACTCACCAGTCCCGTTTGCGACTCCCACCGCGATAACATCTGTTGACTGGTAACCTGAACCCGCGGAATCAATATTTATCGATGTAATTGCCCCGCTCGAATCTACTGACCCCACTGATGCCTGTGCCCCTGTGCCGTCGCATTGGCATTGAATCTGAACCTGATCAGTAGTGTCGAAACCGGAACCCCCGTCATTAATTGTGATACTCTCAATTCCTGAGCTTACGGTGTAAGTTCCAGAGAACCCAGAACCCCCTCCTCCAGTAGCAGATAGGTTGCCTGCTGAATACCCCGTTCCGGCATCATCTATTGAAAGCGAAGTGATGACATCGTCATTTGCGAACGTCTCACAGAATACGAGAGTATCAATCAACTCATCGGAGTCTAGGACTTGATTGAAGTTATTATCCAAACCATGTTGAACGTAATCTCCAGGAGAACCAGAGCATCCTGAGAGGTTTGTGGAGGAGGACTTGACGAAGACCCTTCTCCAACCGGGAGAGTATGTGTAGTCAGAATTCAGAGTAACTTCGATTTCCCCGACATCGAATGTGCTGACATTTGAACGAGTCCCATCATCCTTTAGGACCAAGTCCCCATCATCATTCATCTCGACACCGAACATATTTCCAGAGCCAAAACTATCCTCGTCCCAAACGATACCAGAGTCTGAGGATGAAGATAGCGGAGAGTTGGTCACATGTACCCATCCATCCATTACAGTAGCATTCGTAGGTACTGTGAATCCGTCCACTACGGTAGGTGTTCCATCGCTGTTAATCATCGATGGACCCGACCAATTGGAAACCCCTGCATATGAGACAGGGGATAGTACCATTAGTAGTGTCATTGCTATTGCTAGTCTTGCGCGTTCGCTGGGCATGCTTAGGCTGTAGGTTATGTTAGTTATGAATCAATCTGCGCCATATGCATGTGGTGGCATTTCGACTGGAGCCACTGGGGGGAATTGAACCCCCGACCTTCGCCTTACCAAGGCGACGCTATACCTCTAAGCCACAGTGGCAGTGAAACAACGACCGAAGTAGTTGGTTTAATCGTGGCGACTAGTGGGTGGAGAATTTTTGAAACGTCATTGTGAAAACCTGTGGGGCTGTGGGCCTCACTAGCCGAGGTCGCATAGCCCGGTATTGCGCGGGCCTGGAAAGCCCGTGGGATTTTTCCCTCGCGAGTTCAAATCTCGCCCTCGGCGCCAAAATATGCATAATTAACTCCATTCATCGTGTCCCAAGGATGGGTTTCTTATTCAATGCCACTAGCCTGAGAATATCATGGACATGCGGAGTGACGGTAAGTCAGAAGCCGAGGGGGTTGCTCTCATGGAAAGGCTTAGCGATCGTCCTGCAGGAAGTACCTTCTCGAATATAGACAGTCGTTTGCAAATTATAGATGATTTGTTTTCAGAGATTAGATACAGTTTGGATCTAATCAAGAAATACTGGGGGGTTAAGGAACTGGTGATGATGGCTTTTTGCGTCTCTGGTTTCATTCTGGGCACCTGGGACATCGGAATCGGAGAAATTTCGAGTGGCGGGGACTACGATCGTTGGGGCATAATGGGTGATGAAAGTGGATTCTTGCACATGAAAGATCTAGCTCTTATTGTGTCACTACTTTCCTTGATTTGTTGGTTGGGTTTCATTGTCATGCTCTGGAATAGTTACCCTATAATGAGGGAAAACATGCTTTACCTTTTGATTGGAATGGGCTTCATACTATTCGGCTTCATTAGGGCACATGCAGAGAACCCTGATTTCCCTTCGGAAGCAGGACTAAAGAGTTGGACTTGGGTAATTATTGCAAATCTGATAATGCTTTTCCTATCCACCTTCGTAGTAAGGCGTGCTGTTGTTGAGACTCGTGATATTCATGTCCAAAGAAAGCACGCACACCCTGATCCCAGGGTGATTGATCGGGCATGGAAAGATCACAGCCTATTTGCATGGAGCAGTGCTATCGCAATATGGATTATTTTCTTGAATATCAGTTTCTGGAGTAGCACCCACTCAATAGCACCTAGTCCGGGAGATCTAGACTTCAGTTTCTCGCTTGTCCTGATTCATGTTTTCACTGGAATAATTGCCACATTTCTCTTGTTGACTATAGTCTGGTTTCCCGAGTTCATGCTTGGTGCGACAGAAGCTAGAATTCAGTCATCTAGAGCGCGAGAGGTCTCAGGAGAAGAGGTCCAAGCTAAGAAGGTCGAGCAGGGGAAGTGCCCCGTGTGCAATCAGAACACTAGCGCTACTATGGACGAGGAAGGGGGCATCACAATCCCCTGTGAGATTGAAGGATGTAGAGGCAAGGGCATAGTCGGTTCAGAATGTAAAGAATGTGGCAGTAAGATTCCAACTAGATTAGTATGCATCAATTGCGGATCGAACACACCCGTCGGGGGTCACTTTGGAAGGGTTGAGGCTTGGTGAAGGAAAACTCTTCCTTAATCCGTGCCGGTGATGACGAGGAGTCAGTTGAGCCTTCGGGGAGAGATGCAATCTCGTCGGTGATTGCAGTTAGTATGTCGTTGATTGTGATTTTTGCATCCTCAATTACAATAATCTACCTCTGGAAGGGAGAAGACGGGTTCGTAATAGAAAGACCATCATCGGCATTGCTATCTTGGCAAATGGAATACATGGACCTAATCGGTGCTAACAATGACTCACTATCTGGACTAGACGGAGGAGGAGTAGTTGTTTGTGTGGTGGATTCAGGTGTCGATCTGGGCCATCCCGATTTACGAGGAGTTGAGTTGAGAGGATGGAGGGACTCAGTCAATGGAATCGAAGTGCCATATGATGACGAGGGCCATGGCACTGCAATGACTGGAATAATCGTCTCCGACGGAGGTTTGGATGGGGTCGCAAAGGGAGTGGAGTTACTAGTTGCAAAGGCGATAAATGATGAGGGGCAGGGAACCGATGGAACAGTCGCTGATTCTGTTGACTGGTGCGTACAGCAAGGTGCAGACATCATCTCTCTAAGCTTGGGCGGGAGTCAGAGTTTCGGTTCTGACTTCTTCACCACAGATGAGTTGGAACAATCAGTTGACGATGCCCTGGATAGCGGGGTATTCGTGGTTTCTTCTGCCGGTAATGATGGAGAGGATGACGATGGAGATGTAGGTTCTCCGGGTTCAGTCGAGGGAGTTATTTGCGTTGGTGGAATTACGCGTTCAGGAAGCATCTGGTCAGGCAGCTCCGAAGGAGATAATGATGGCAGACTATGGCCAAACCCGATTCTACCTAGAAGCGATCCGGATAAGAAGCCAGAGATCGTAGCCCCGGGGCACGAAGTACCTGTCCTGATGGCTTCGGGAGTTAGTAACTCTGAATGGTGGGGTTGGTCCAGCGGAACTTCGGCAGCAACTGCCTGGATAAGTGGTTCTCTCGCACTTTTGTTGCAGGAGAATCCAGAATTACAGAGAGAAAGTTCTACTGGCAGGCAGGCAATCGAAGGTGTGAAGGATGCTATTACTCAGTCTTCACAGAAGAAGGAAGGGCAGGAGAGTCATGATGATCACTATGGGTATGGTCACCTTAGGATTGATTTGCTAATCTCCTATTTCGATGATTGACTCTAGACTTTTTTGAGGAAAGCGACGAGGGTGCCCCCCGTCAAGTCAGTAAAACCGACCAAATGATCTTCGTTGACCTCCCTCACTAGCTCAATCCATCTGTTAAATGATCGAACCTTCATCTGAGCGGGTGTGAGTTCAATTCCGGAAGTAATCTCTCCTACGTCACCCGTAGGAACGGTGGGCTCTACGAGAAGGACTAGCCCTCCAGGAGAAACCAACTCAAAGACAGATTTCGCTGCATCTGCACGGTCATCTTCTGGCAAATCTACGACGACCAAGTCTACAGGCATTGGTAAATCGGAGCTCAATGCTGATTCGTCAATAGAGACGTTTGAAGCCCTTGAGGAAATAGTCTCAGCTATCACTTCTTGCCAATTCATAGAAACGACCTGTGCCCAATCTCCTGCTTCGTACCTCCTGATTAGTCGCTCAATGATGACGCAGAACCTTTTTCCGGGCTCAATAATCCTGAGAGATTCTGGGCGATTTGTTTGCATTTTCTCATTCTCAGAACTGATGGGTGACCATAGATCGAAGAGCCATGCAGACAGATGACCTATGCCCCCCCCTATGATCACAGCATTCTTCGGATTTATTCTCGAGCACACATCTCTGATCCTAGCTCTGATTGATCGAGGAAGGAGAGGAATGTCCATGTGCAGCATTTGCTCTCCAATGCTTGATGCCACCTCTGGTTCAGACTGGTCCCTCTCTTCGTCCTCTGAGAGAAGAATGGCCATAATGTCAGAATCTGATCTCAATGGCAAACCTGAACTTCTTTCGCCTACGTCCACGTGTTACTCTGGCAACCACTACACTTCAATAATGCTCTAGGATGGTTTGAAGACTATGCAACCTCAGCATCTATCATGGAGGGAGACGGTGGCACCTCACTCGCAGAGTGTCCGCAATGTCTTGAAGTCGTAGAACATACTATCATCAAAAGGAAAAAAAGGGGTTTGGGCGAAGATGTATTGGCGAAGTGCGAAGAGTGTTACACTGTTCACACGATAATAATCAGGCCGCCTAAGGCGACTTCTATCAACACCACGCTATCTGACGGAAGGGAGAGTTTCAATGAAGAAATTGAGGTTGACAAGGATGAGGAGATTTCGGTAGGAGACATGTTCGAACACAATGAAATTACATGGAAGATTACTAGGATTGATAATTCTCAATCTCGACCCCAAGAAAATCTACCAGCGACAGAGATATTCTCAATGTGGGCTACAAGGACAGACAGAACCATCGTTGGAGTGACAATGACCGATGGAGAAGTTAGCGAGTCTGGGAAAATAGAATGTGAACCGGATAGGATTTTCTCATGTGGTTCGATTATCAAATTCGCAGATTCAAAGTGGAGAGTCAGGGCCATTCACACGGGAAAAGGAAGAACACTCAATGGAAGTAGGATGGCCTATGAGATACGCAGAATATACCTCCATCCTCAAGATAATGTGAGAAGGTGAAATCCGACCCCGATAATAGAGATTATTTTTCTTCTTTATTTTCAAATTCAGTTAAATTTACCGATCTTAGTCGGATCAACGAAACGGTGAGCATCCCTAATAGAACAACTACGATAATGGATAAAACTGGCACTATGGCAGAATTTACTGAATCACCAGAGCCACTTGTAAATACGGGTTCAGAATCAAGAACGAAGACCTGGGCAACTAAGTTTGTAGAAGCGTCATCACCAAGAATAGCCCGCACCATTACAGTCTGATTTCCTTCGATTTGATTGCCAGGAAGATATTGGAGCCGATCCACCAACATAGTGTGGCTGATCTCGAAGTTTTTTTCGCCTTCGAGGAAATCTGGGTGACTCATCCAATTGTCCCTCATGTCCCAAGTTCTCCATTGGACCTCCATTGGAGACCCTTGTACCGACACAGAGAATGACTCGCCTGGTTGTAGATTTATCCTGTTCTCTTCTGAGAGGTCAGATTCGACGCTTAGGTTGATATCGGTATTTAGACCATATACATAGCTTGCAGCCTCTAAAAGAGCAGGAAGTCCCTCGACATGCCCATGCCCATACACATTGTTCTGCCTATTCTTGGGAATCAGGTCCTCCGGGCACGGCTCATTTGCAAGCAGGTAGTGGCATTGCCTGTAGGTCGAGGTTTCCTGCATTATATTCCTGATATCAAACGGTGAAAGATCTGGGTTGGCCTGATACATTAGTGCCGCCAGTCCTGCTGCCCCCGGAGTGGCCATGCTGGTTCCTGAGTAAGCTACGTAGCCATCTCCCGAATTTGCCTCCGGAGCCATTACGCTGGACCCGACAAATGCGATATTCGGTTTCACCCTCCCCTCTTCTGTAGGTCCTTGACTTGAATAAACTGCTATCGAAGTATCCTTGTCCAGAGCCCCTACGGTGATGACGTCCTCTGCAGATCCTGGAGTGCCGATCTGGGCGCTAATCGCGCTGTTTCCAGCTGCAATGAATAGTGCTACGCCCGACCTAACCATCTCATTGGCCATTCTATTGACGCTTTCTTCCTCGCTGGATGTCCATTCTATCAGGCCAAAACCCCCAAGGCTCATACTAGCTGCTCTTATGTTGAAGTCATGTCTCTTTTCCACCGTCCATTCCATCCCTGCCATCACGGTGGCGAAAGACCCGGAGCCGCCCTCATCCAAGACCTTGACCCCGACCAGTTGAGCCTGTGGGGCCACTCCGATGTTAACGAAATCTGGTGCACCGGTTCCTGCGGTAATTCCAGCACAGTGCGTACCATGCCCTTGGTCGTCATATGCCTTAATTTCGGTTCCGTTCGTCTTATCGGGGTTGTTTACAGCATCATAGAATGCGATGACCTTTGAGTCATTGGTGGAATTGTCATCATCCAGATCGTCTAGTCCTACATGATCTGAGTCTATTCCAGTATCGATGATTGAAACCACACTCCCCTCTCCAGTGTAACCGGTGTCCTCCCAAATCATTGGAATTCCATGTATGTCGTTCACATCGCTCATCTGCGTAGTTAGAATCCCATCTAACTCGATAAGTACTACCCCAGGAAGACGAGAGGCTTCGACCAAATCTTCCACTCCTATCCTTCCTGCTATGCTATCTATCAGATGATAGCGGAACTGAGTCTGGAAATCTACCTCCCTCTCCAACATCAATTGATCCTGAGATGTCGGAGTATGATCAAAGTCTACAATCACGCTGATGGTATTTTCTCCGTCCACCCAATCATACAATTCGCTGTCTATTGCCGACCAGATGGCATCATGTATCTTGTCGCCATCCCTATCCATAGAAGTTGACTCCCACCATGGTGACTCTTGATACTCCCCTGTCCCAATACTAGACGAAGAAAGAGGGGCGAAGGACAAGATAGCCAGAACTGCAATCGCCGCGGTCCTCATGTCCGTTAGGTGGAGCATCAAGACTTCAATCAGACGGTCAGGCGTGTATGGATTTGTCATACATTCAGGCGTGTCCCGGGAAGCAATAGGGACAATACTCGCCAACTAGATAATTTTCTGATTTCTGCTCTTGCACGGATAGTGGTTCCCTACATTTGAAGCACATCTCGATAGTGGTCTCTGAAAGTTTGTGATCGATTGCTACACGCTGATCGAAGACGAAGCAGTCCCCGTTCCAATGTGAGCCACCGCACTCTTCGAAGTATCCAAGAACTCCCCCTTCAAGTTGCTTTACATCGGAAAACCCTGCATTCAGCATAACTGCAGAGGCTTTCTCACATCTTATCCCTCCAGTGCAATACATTACCACCTGCTTGGATTTGTACTCATCTGGAAGCGAGTTGATAGCTGCAGGGAACTCCCTGAATGAAGAGATTCCGAGGTCTATCGCTCCTTCGAATGAGCCGATTCTGACCTCGTAATCGTTCCTTGTATCCAGCACCAAGATATCTTGTCTTTCATCCAATAGTTGTTTGAAGTCGCTTGGTTTGATATGAGGTCCTGTGAATAAAGAAGGTTTGATTTCTTGCAAACCAAGAGAAATAATCTCATTCTTCCTCTTCACCAGCATTCTCCTGAAAGGCTGGTAATCTGTGTAACTGGACTTTATTGGGATGCCACTGAAACGAATGTCTGACTCGAGGAAATCGATGAAATCGCTGACTCTATCCTCAGGACCAGCGAGGAAGAAATTTATCCCGTTCGGACTCAGGAGTACGGTTCCCCTTAGCTCTAAATTAGTGCAAAACTCTAGGAATGATTCTCGGAGCTCGTCTCTATCTGGCAGGTCTATGAAACGATAGCCAGCGATATTCAGAATCTCCCTACTCACGCAACGATGGAGGTCGATTTAGGGTAAGAACGCTGTTATTACCTTCTATTTGTCCAAGGAAAAAACAGAGACTTTGTAACGTGGACAGCTACGTCTGGATTCTCTCTAAGTCTCCTCATCCCATACTCGTACCACTTTGTTCCATATGGCAGGTAAATCCTCGTCCTATGTCCCTTTTCTGCCAGTGATCTACGAACGTTGCCCCTTACTCCCAAAAGAAATTGGAACTCATAACCGGGCCCTTTTCCTTTGGCCCTTGGCACGGTAGTATCATGACGAGGGTCATCCTTACCAGGTCCCAAACCTCTGGACTCCAACGACTTTAGAGCATGATCAATTACTGGCAAATCATGAGATGCTATTGCAGTGTAGGCTCCGGATTCTAGCATCATATCTACGGCTTTATTCGTTCCTTCAACGATGTCTCGATATGAAGTATGGGCAATTTCACGAGGTTCCAAGTAGATCCCCTTACAAATTCTAAAATCTGCCTTCGGACCTAGAGTTTCACACATTTGGGAAATATCGGATGGGGTTCTGAACATCCTTCCTTGGAGAACTAAGCCGATATTCTCCAGGCCACGGGCTTGCATGTCGAGAGTAGCATCAATTGTAGCTTGAGTGGCTCTACTGTCCTCCATATCCAATCTTACAAAAATTCCATTTTCCGATGCCTTGCGTACTATACGCTCGATATTTTTGTAAGCTGATTTCTGATCTATCAGCAGACCCAATGCTGTTGGCTTGATAGAGATGTTTGCATCTATTCCACTTTCTGCGATTGAGTCCAGTACTCTCTCATACTCATAAATGAACCATGATGACTCCTCGATGGAGTTAATCTCCTCACCTAGAACGTCTACTGTGAAGCATGCTTCTTCAGATGACAATTTTGTCATCAATTCGAGAGCCTGCTCTAGGTTCTCCCCTGCCATGTATCTCTTTGCCACCCATCCGACGACAAAGCGTGGTGCGAAAGGCAAGAGTGCCACGATAGTCCTTCCGAAGATCCCCATGGCTCTCTCAACTAGACCAGAGACTTGACAATTACGGGAGGAGGATTTCCTTCCCTCTTCTCACTGGGACGTCTAGTTCCGAAAGGAGGGAGGATAATGCCTGTCTTTGCCACCCCTTGAAGGATTTCCTGTCTAGGTGAGCGAAGACATGCCCTCCGGGGAATGCTGTTCTAGTAGAATCCACAGCAGTACGAACAGAGTGCTCCCAAGGACCTGAGGGGGAAGATTCCTCCTGGTCCTCGAAGACTATGGCATAGTTTGCCAAGATATGCCCTACCCAAACTTCTGTCTCGGAAATGATTGCTTTATGCCTAGGCGCATAATGCCCACCCCCTAACCCTATCATGACATCTCCCTCTCCCGGCCATTCTCTTTGTTGAGTTTCCTCGGACATTCCCAAGCAGATTGAAATTGTCTGTGCCCAAACGCGTGCAGCTCTTGAGTCCGCCCATCTTTCCTCGTCTGATCCAATTTCGAGATACAAGGTCGGACTGTCCAATAGCGGACCGTGGTGTGTTGCCTCTAACGTAATATCATATTCTTTGTCGAGACTTGCTTCTATGGCGATCTTCCTCATAGTCCTAAACATATCTCCGAATCTTGTTGATGGGGGGACTGCCTTACCCTTGATTCCCCCAGATCGAGCCCTCTCACCATGCGGAGTTTCCCCCGGAACTCCAATTGCATGAAGAGTGAGTGCCGGGACTTCGGATGCAGAGGCGTGCTTGGAGAGAACAAGGACCTCATCGACTGGGAAACCTGTGCTTTCCTCGTGTTCTTTGTCTATCCCATCTGCCAGAATATGCAGATTGTCAATAAGGAGAATCTGCACTTCGAATTCTTCATGAATAGTTACCAAACCATGTGGAAAATCCTGTTCCTCGCCCCATCCCTCAATCTTGAGCACCTCGGACAGAATGTTCATCGAAGCAGTATCCTTTGTTGACGATAAGAGTAAGGTTCCCACGAAAGCGGGACGGGGGGGCGGTTCAAAACTCTCGGGTTCAAATTCAATAGTTACTTGTCCCATGGTACGCCCCGGGTACCAATGGTCGATGGGAAAAGTAGGCAAGCCTGGAGATTTATTGATTGGATAACTAGGCCAATGGAAACGGGAGAAATAGGATTTTCACCGTCTGGAGTCGCTAGAGGAGATGATTTTCATGTCCTTACTGGTACACAAGGCGAAGTGGTTAAAATCAATAGAGAGGGCATACTTCTTGGTTCCGTAGTATCCCTATTTCCATCCCCCGTTGTTGACTCTACAATAGTAGGGGACAGATGGTGCGGAATGTGGATGGATCGAGAGTTGAGGCAGGCAAGGATGGCAGCAATCCCACTAAACGAAGACTGGGTGGATGGTCCCAACAGGGAGCAATTGAGGATCTCCATCCACTCAACGAATGGTGATGTCTTGAAGCCTGCAATGTCGATTTGGCATAGGACCCTAGATTCAGAGCCAATGAAAATAGGAGTTTCGGGAGAAAACATAGTTTTCACTACAGTAACTGGGGTGTATATGATAGACTCGGATGCTAACGAGATTTGGAGGGGGATGTTACCAAGATGGCCTGATATCTCGAGTCTATTCGCATTCGATCAGATCGTGGGGATAGTAGAATTTCCTGGAGGATTATCCATTTGGTCCAGAGCAGGCGGAGTCTCGGTTCTTGACCCCACCAATGGGCTAGAAATTTTCTCAAGGACAATTCAATTTGGAGATAAGATATCAGGAGTTTCTTACTGCGAAGAAGGCGGTTGGTTTGTTATGTTGCATGAGGGATCCATAGCCGTGATGGACAAAATTGAGGGTGATTTCAGTCCCTTCAACACAGGTTCTCCTGTTTTGGATGCCCAGTTCATTGATGGCTCATGGAGGTGGACTGGATGGCGGCATGATGGAAGTCTTACAGGGCAAGTAGTGGATATTTTCGAGCGAGACAACGTCGGCGTCTCCATCATAAATGGAAGTGTTCTGACAAATGATGGTTCATGGAGCGAGTGGGGGGCTACTCGTCAGACTTGATCGTGTAGCCGCACTTGCCGCATACTTTCCTGTCGCTATGCTCACCGAGAAAAACCCCTGGACCGCATTCAGGTTGGGGACAGGGGATTCCCTTCCTGACCAGTTCTCCGTCCACGATTTCGTATTTTGATGGCTTGGATTTCTTCCACTTCTCTCCAGATCCAGCCATCAAGCATCACCTTCCTCGGACTCTTCTGGTTGGCTCTCAGACTCTTCTGGTTCGGAATCCTCTTCCTCAGAAGGAGCGTTTTCCTTAGTTGCGGAGTTTACCCTTGAACTGTGCCTCTCGATTATGTACTCTGGCTCAATTGATTTTGATGCTGCTGAGCCGTAAATCAGCGCTGTCCCTGTAGTTCTGGACATTCCAAACCTCGTATTCACGTTCTTTACGACAACCATGTCTCTATCTGCTCCAGGCTCTGCCTTAGCAGCCGCCTCTACCATTTGGGAAAGAGATGGAGTGGCTTCGTTGGAATGGTCCCACTGAAATTGTAGTTCGACCCGGTCAAGCGCCGGATTCTCCTTCCTGTTGATTATCTCCATCATCCCACCTACCTGATATTTACCTTGAGTGCGTAGCTTCCGGGCCTCTCTATTTGCAATCTCTTCGCGACCTCGGACCTGTCTGGATGCATAATTACGACGAAACCTTGCCAATCTGTTGTAACTGGCGCGCTTGGGCAATGGTTGCATTGTGGTGGTTCTGACTTCTTCTCAGGATCTGGCAGAATCATATTGCACTCCCCACATGCAAATGGTTGCTTCGCCATCTTATTCATCTCCCTTGGGCCAATCGAATCCCCCTAGGCCGTCCATTTTGCAATTCAATCCAATCTTGCTTGAACGAGGATCGTTGTGATTAATTGACTTAGAAACAATTCTAGCCCGAACCGATGATCCCATGACTAGAGACCTACCACTCTGCTGCCCCTCAATTCTAGCTGAATCACCGCCCAGATTAACCTGTACGGGTTCATCAAGAATCTGTGACTTGTGAAGTAGAGCCTCCATTGGGCCTATCCTCACGAAGGCACCGTACTCTGACACCTCGGAAACGGCCCCATCGATGACCTCGTTGTTATCCATTGTGAAAACTAGAGCCTTGAAACGGACGTTCTGGTAAATCGCACCGTCCCCGTGAATTATCTTCCCTCTGCCGACTGCTTCGTGATCGAACGTCAGTAGGGTGAAATTCTCATCCTCATCAAATCTACACTCAAATGCGTCATGAGCCAACTCGTCTATGTGGTCCTCAAGTCTACGGCCCCTTCTGATATATTCAGCTGGGATTCTGATAGTTGACTCTCTTGTCTCTAGGGTATACATTTCTTTTCCACCGACGCGGACCTTCCCGAAGCCGGACGGAGGGGGGAGTCGCCTCCCGTCCCTCATCGGCCATGCCTCTGGAGGAGAGGTCCGTGCGACCCGGCGACCGACCCCTCCTGTATAAGCACAACGGATTGAGTTGGTAGTTCGGCTACTTCGATTAATCGTCAGACCGTAGGTCTGAATGTGCGTTTGGTGCGAATGTTCAAGTGGATTCGGAAACGCATCTCTGATTCTGATGACAGCGGCTAGCTTGCAGAGGCCTTCTCGGCGGGGAATTATATCGGGATTTGTAATTGCGATGATGCTATCCGTTCCACTAGTGTCTATTGACAGGGGTATGGAGAAATATTCCTTGAAAGATGGTATTGATATCAAGATGAATACGCAGGAAGAGTCGGATTCGACTTGGATAGATGGAGGGCAGCCCTGGCCTCAGTCAGGTAGAACAGCAACTAGGATAGCGGATGTCCCGATTCACTCTCCAGATGGCGGTGCTGGATATGGAGATCCTACTAACTCGAGTTCACTTATGTCGGTGGTTAAGCCGGCGATTAACTGGGAGTTTGGTTCATACTCAATTGGTACAGACTCACTGGCTACTCCCATTGCAGAAATGAGTGGTTCAATAGAGATTGGTCCCGGTGCGGAGGAGAGGTGCGGAGGTAGATCGCTGTTCACCGTTTTGGTTCAAAGCGAAGACGTTGCTGGTTCCGAACACAGTATACTGAGACTCATAGAAGGAGAGGACGCCGAACTAGCTTGGCAGGTAGATCTTGGAGTAACTGAGAAAGTCAAGGCCTCACCAGTCGTGGTAGACATCGATGAGGATGGGAGTCCTGAGATAGTTGTAGCGTATGATGCAGGGGGGTCGTTGTATGTGGATGTCTGGTCTCCCAGAATGTTCTGCTCGGTAACTGGGTGGACTTACTCGGGCCACTCAGAAGACCTGCTTTGGACTTGGAGTGACGAGTCTTTGATGATTAGCAGTGAAGAAGGACCGTACACAAGTGGAATTTTAGGAGGCCATAAGCCGACTACCCAGCCCCTTCTTGCTGATCTAGACCTCGACGGTGATGCGGAATTGGTAATCGCTGCTCTAGACGAGATATCCGAGGATCCGGTAGTACTTGCTCTACCGTTGCAAACCAGCGGATCACCAAATACACTTTGGCAAGTTTCTCTGAGTAAAGGAAGCCACCCCTCCGACCCTGCCTTTGCACAAGTTGATGATGACACCGGATATGTGCTACTGACTACCATCGAGGCAAATAATGGAGGGATGTGGGTTTGGAAGATTGACTCTGAAACCGGTAGTTCGATTTGGCAAGGGGGTTTGTCATTGAACAACCTGGATGGGGATACCAATTCACCTCATGTTAGATTACCGGGGCCCATCATAGCCAATCTTGATTCTGACTCTGACCCTGAGATAATAGTCACAATACCCAGTGACGCAGATGGTTCGACTGCTGTGGATGGGGCTGAATTCAGAGGAATAGAAATTTCAGATGGTTCGCAATTGTGGGAATTCGAGGCAACAAATGGATTTGCCGATGCCCCTCCCACTGCTATTGACACCGATGGCGATGGGATGCATGACAGAGTGTGTTGGAACACATGGTGGCAGACTACAACAGACAGGCAAGGTGCAGCAGGGTGTCACGACGTAGAGGGGACTGTGCCGAACCAGGAGTGGGCGCAAGATCTGGAGCAAAGCAGCGGCAATCCAAATGATGAGATTGCGGTTGCGGCTCCCATATGGATGAATATCGATTCAGAAGACGAGCCAGAGCTCCTAGTCTCTTATGGCAGATCTCTTTGGGCATTCGATGGATCGAGTGGTTCCCCAGCGGGGATTAATTCAGAGTGGTCAAATGATGTCGAATTGTCGCACAGGACTTGGTCATCTCCTGCCATAGCCGATGTGGATGGCGATGCCACGGCGGATATTGTGTTGGGTAGCATGGTAGTATCTATGGCAATGCCCGACGTCAGGCCAATAACCGATGGAAGGGGAATAGAGTTCAACCCAAGTGCTCCCGATCCTGGTGAAGAAGTAACTGTCACGGTTTACATAGAAAATGCTGGAACTGCAGATACTGAAGAGGTAGTGGATGTAGCAGTATTTGCCAACGGAGAGAAGATTGGGGGAGAAGGCATTGAAGTTCTAAATCCAGTAGATCCGACAGGTTCTGGTTCATTCGCCTCCTTCAATGTTGAGTGGAGCGGCGATCTTGGCGAGCATACCTTCGAATTGATTGTTGACCCATATCGAAACTTGAGTCAAACAAGGTTCGATAACGACAAACAGATTAGAACCCTATCAATAATCCCAACATATAACGCGACTTTCGAGATTCCCACTGAACCAATCAGAGTCGATCCGGGAGAGGATGGAGATGCGCGATTTGGAGTCAGATCAACGGGGAGGTTGGCAGGAACCTGGACGCTTAATGTTGACAGTACCTCTCTACCTGATGGATGGACTTGGGAAGACGAAACTCCCGGAGGTATTACTTCAATCGAAATTGGTGTTGGACAGGTCTGGACCCCCTCTTTGAGAATTATCGCACCCTCGGACGCACTGGGATCAGATGCAGGTTTCCTGGCCCTGACCCTTACACGAGATGGAGGAGACGAGGAGATTTATGCAAATCTCCCGGTAGAGGCTAACAGAACCAGAGGCCTTTCGATAAGAGGTCCGGACGGGACTACACAGAGTACCGGTTTTGGACTTGTATCAGAGGATGCTAGGGCATGGTTACTGATAGAGAATGTTGGAAACGCTGAGGAAAGTCAGATCGCTATTTCCTGGGACGGAACCGAATGGGGCTCAGATCTGAGAATCTTCGATTCTTCTGGATATGAGATAAGTGCCCTGACTCTCGGTCCGGGAGAGGAGAGGGAAGTGACTGCCAGACTCCCTGTACCTTCCGGTACAGCGCCTGGAGAGTCCGTAACCACCCCTCTGAGCATGTGTGTTGGAGCGGGAGATGAGCAGGAGTGCAGTCAAGTACAGTTGGAATTTATCTCTTCCAGGTCAGTGATGGATCCCAGTCACATCAGATCGGTGCCTGAACAAGGGCTAACCTGGGAAATCTCAGCCGACATCCCAGAGGGAGTTGGGAGTATGAATTGGTCATTATCTGATTCCGGAATGTCAATCCCAGGGTGGGATTGGAGTGGTTCAGGGCAAGTATCGGTCTCGGGTGACGCAATATCTATCATCGGAGATTCCGGGACCAGAGCAACTGGTTCACTCACTTTGGACCTTCCAGAGGATGCTAGGCCGTCTTTCCATCTCTTTGAAGACGATGGCTCGGGAGTGTCTGAGTCGCCATTGTCTATTTCCATAGAGGTATTGCAAATCCATAGGGCGGGCATGGATGTCAACTCACCTACAATGCAACCTTACGTCGTTGACGTCGAAGAGTCCAACCTAGTGGTACTGAAGCTCGAGAATCCGGGTAACGGAGATGACTCATACTTGCTTTCTCATGAAATATTACTCGACGAGAACATGACTTCTGACCCCGGCATTATTGTTTCATTTTCCAGCAACCCAGTTCATCTCGGAGCAGGGAGCCTTAGAACCGTCCCACTTAGCGTCACGCTGCCAGAGAGCACTCCTGCTAGAGTGCCAATTGCAATATCTTTCACCATGACTTCACAGGGCAATGTGTCCGTCTACTCTCATGAGATGATTGTTTTCGAGGTAAGACAAGACCATAGGTGGGACTTCGACCTGATTCATGATGGAGAAGAGATCAACGGAACGAAAATATTCCTAGCACCCGGAGAAGTGCGGGCCATATCGATTAATGCAACAAATACAGGGAACCTAGTTGATGACATATCTCTAGATTTGGACACTCATATTTTCCCATTGGGTTCGGATTCGTCAGAAGGATGGAAGGCCAACGGGAGTTCGATTGAGGGAGTGGAAGTTAACGAATCTGTGTCTTTGGAAATTAATCTTGAGACGCCCGAGGATTCGTGGAATGGCTCTATTATGAGAGTAGATGTTACTGGTATGGCCAGAGATGAGGCGATTATGGAGTTCCATTTCATGATCGAGGTTACCAGAGTTCCAGGTTGGGGAGTGTCTTCTTCGATATCTGATTTGGAGATAGATGCCAATGGATCAACCATCGAAATAGAGATTTTGCAGATGGGGAACAATCCTAGTATACCATTCGTTTCAACTTACATCACCGGACAAAAAGGATGGTTGATCGAAGATTTAACCCAACTTCCCGAAGTGATTCCGGGAGATTCTACAACGCTGGAAATCAACGTAACACCATCAGAAACTGCTAGTCCGGGAAGATCCGTAGAGTTACATGTAAGAGTTAGAGACGGCGATTCTACTGGATTGACAGAGATTACAATGCCACTTAGAGTATCTGCGGTCCAGAACTTCTCTATCGAGTCTCAAGGTTCTTGGGCTGTTTCCAGCCAAGGTGGTCAACCTCCCGCAATGGTATCAAACACAGGAAATTCACCTACGACCATCGACTTCCACATAGAAGGAGTCCCAGATGGATGGGAGGCTGTTGGGACGATGCAAATTGTACTCGCACTGGGAGAACAAAGGGGGATTCCAATTGATCTGGTTCCAGAAGAAGATTGGACTGGCCCTTCCGAGACAGTAACGATAGTAGCGGAAGATGCGAGTGGTAATGAGAGAGAAATCGAGCTTGAAGTGCACTACTCAGAGTTCTCATGGGCTAGCTCGCCGTACATCTTTGGTCAGAGTGGGGACTATGCAACCATTAACATCCATGGAACTGACGAAAGTACAGAAGTTCTTGACACTGGCAGTAGACTAGAGTGGAGCGAGATGGGTTGGTTGCTGCCAATTGATGATTCGACCAATGGAATCCTGTCCATAGATGGAGGGGAACTGGGTTATTTCCTATCCTCGGAGTATTCCGAATCCAGAGTGGTCTCATGTTCCATAACAGGGGATTTCGACGACATGGGGGCTACGTGCTCCGTAGGGAACGGAACCATGGGCTTTGATTTCCAAATACTACTAATTTCGGACGAGGGTTCTGTTCTAGACTACTTCTACGGTAGTATCGAGTCAAATCAGTCTGCTCAGCAGATAAACCTGAGTGGATCCGAATGGAAACCCCTTCCAGGGGAAAGGAGCGTAATAATCAGGGTCCTAAACGATAAGGGAGTGTTGATTGGCGACTTTGAGAGGGAGTTTGATGTTAGGAGGAGCGACTGGAACGTGGGAATCGGAGAAGTTGAATTGGTCGGAGAGGGTGCAGGGCAACAGGTCAGCGTCCCTACAAAGAGACTCAACGAAAATCTACTATCCGATGCGGATTGTATAATCTCCCTAAGTGCCGAAGGAAGCTCTGGGAGTCACTATTCTGAGCATATTGTCGATATGACCCAGGCATTCGTACCCGCGCCCAAGTTCGATCGGCCCGATGTGGATGACTCAACGGAACTTGTGATTACGATTAGCTGCTCTTTCCCATGGGATATCGACTCAGATCCAAGTGATGATCAGAAGACAATAGTACTCAGTGGGGGTTCTGCCCTAGAGGACAGAGTTGACGAACTGGGGACGGGTCTTCTTGCAGCTATTCTTGTAGTTGGCTCCTACCTTGGTTTGTCTTGGATTATGAGCAACCGCCGGGAGTCTGAGAGGATGATGCAAATGGCCCAGGCTGCAATAGACGAGAAGATTGCCGAGAAGCAGTCCGCACCCTTGATTGAGGAAAATGAGCCCGAAGGAGTTGAAGAGCACGAGTCAAGTGATGATGACGATGTAGAAGTAGTTCGGAATAAATCAGAAGAGGGTGACGAGTACGACGAGAGACTCAGAAGGCTTCTTGACAGATAGTCAACAGTGTGTGCCATGGGGAGTTACATTCCGCCTTCTTCATTCCATACTTTCGACCCCATAAGGAATAGTCCTGATTCGATAGTAAACGGAATCATCTCTTCCATGTCTGGGAATCATGGAGAGTTACTCCTTTCAGCAGCAGGAATAGATGAGGTGGCGGGCCTAAAGAAGGGAGAAGACTCTCCCCTTGACAAGGCAACACTGCTATTCATCTCTATTCTCGACTGGCAAGACGACTGGAGCGTTCCCCGATCCCTTGATGCAGGACACTCAAGAGAGAGGCTAGGGAGGTTCCCTAGTGATGATGGCAATGCAATAGAGTATCTCCTCCGCTACACGAAAGAGGGAGAGGGTTCAGATCTTCACAGTCTATTGGAGAAGCTATGTAGAGGCCTGAATGAGGATTCATTCGGATATTCTGGGTTCAATGAGGGCTCCGCGGGGATCGAGATGCTCGGTTGGCTCGATGGAGAAGATATCTCCAAAATTAGGAGGGAGATTGAGAAGGGAGCTTGGTCAGTCAAGTCCGATGAGCCCCTCGATGGAGGAGTTCAGGATGCATTCAGGCATCTTCTTGTATTTCTCAGAGCCGCCGTCAAGAGGAAATGCGGGATTCTGATGAGAAGGCATTCCTAGGTCCTGATGCGCATATCTCTGAGCTCTTGATAGATCATTTTCGATTCTTCTAGGACGGAATGAATGTGTTCGCTCAACTCCCCTTCCTTCGAAGATGGAGGAGAAAATCCTGAGGATTTCCATACCGAATCATACCAGTATTTACCCCATAAGCCATCACAACTCCTTGGCCCTGGATCCCAAGATAACATTCTCTGGGAGAATGGAATGCCGATAGATTCGCACAGTACTGAGAGGATTGATTCGGGATCTTCCAAGACGTCTTCCGAATCGATAACAGGAGGGATTTTCCCGGAACTCTTGATTACATGCCTGAAGATTGTTATTTGCTGAGGAAGGCCTGTCGATAGCACATCAATAGAGTCGGTAATCTTGGAAAGGGATAGAAGAACGTCTCGAGGATTCCTGATCAAGAAGCAGTTCTTGAAATCATCAATCCAAGAAATGTCAGAGTCCTCGGGTATGTGATGACACATGTGCTTCTGGTACCAAATTTGCTTTTCATCGGGAATAGGACCAGTAAGTGTTGCGATTATCTTTCCTACATCGGTCTCATTTTTCTCAATTACTTCCTCCGCACCGGGATGAGGAGTCCCGCTGTTCAGGAGGAAAGAAGCATAGAGGGGTTCATCGGTTGCATGGCAGTCATGTCTATTTTCGAATGAGTACATCAGTGCAGTTGAGATGTTGCGGGGTCCAGACCACATCGCGACCCTAGTTCTATCCAAGCGAGTTACCTCATTACGAGTTCTTGATACAGTTGTTGAATCCTTTCGCATATCCTTCCCCTTGATCCTTGTCCAATCACAGTACCATCAAAAGAAATTACGGGAGTCAAACCTGCGAATGTCCCGGTCACGAAAGCCTCGTCTGCCAAATGTACGTCCTCAAATGTGAAGTTCCCCAGAGTGTATGGGATTCCGTGAGAATCGCAAATTTCCAGGACCTTGCGTCTAGTAATCCCATCTAAGCAGTATTCCCCCTTTGAAGTCCAAACTACGCCATCCCTTACCATGAAGAAGTGAGTCGAGTTACAGGTTGATACAAACCCATGTGGGTCCAGCATCAAACCCTCCTCTCCCCCTTTGTTATCTGCCTCGATGCAAGCCGCAATGCAGTTGTGCTTGGAGAGGCTGTTAATCCTAGGATTCTGAACCTCTGGGCCGCTTCTCCTGATATCTACTGATACAAGCCTAATGCCATCGATTGACCTTTTTTCATTAGCCTTCTTGAACTCTGGGATGATGACGATTGTAGGTATAGAAGAAATCACCCAAGGAGCCTGGTATGGAGTTGGCTTGAGGCCCCTTGAGACAATTAGCCTGAGATGGACGTTATCATGCATTTCGTTAGCAGAAATCACCCTGAGTATCTCTGACCTAATCTCGTCTCTAGACCTCCCGGGGTCAAGGGAAATCTCCGATGCCCCGTGGAAAAGCCTGTCCAAATGTTCTTCGATGAACACTAGTTTCCCATCATGGAGCCTGAATGATTCCCAGACGCCGTCTCCCAAAAGAAATCCAGAGTCGAAAACGGAAACCTTCGCTTCTTTCCTTGGAAATAGTTCCCCATTTACAGATATCAGTACATCCTCGTTTCTAGGGTCATCCTCGTACTCATGTGTACCCATCAAAGAGCCTCTCCAGTAAGCCGCTGGAACATACTAGCGTATAGTTCAGCCGTACTGGCAATAATGCTATCTGGAAGAGGGGGGATGGGTGGTTCGGGAGATCCAGATTGTCTTGCTTCGTATAGTGCCGAATGGTGACCTGATTCGATGTAGTGTTTTCTTACTGACTCCTTGGAGAGCTGTACTATCTCTCCATTCTCATATGCTTCGGCATCCCACCATCGATCCTCATCGAGAGTGCCAAAGGAGTCTATCAGAACAGGCTCTCGACCTTCTCCCAGAGCAAATTCCTTCTTCCCGTCAACATGGATAAGTCCTCTCTTAGATGTCTCTCTATCGATTATCGAATCCACCTCTAGCACTATCGCTAGAATTGCGTCAAGCTCTGCTGGATCCAAATTTGAAATCTCCAATGCCTCCTCCCTATCCAGATTCCTATCGAACTTTTCGAACTTAGTGGAGACTTCCAGGAACGGCTCTGGAAGCCGGACTCCCTCATCAAGCACCTCTCCTGCTTCGAATCCGAAGTCCTCAGGCTTTACCTCTCCTCTCTGATATCGCCTCCATGCGGTACCTGCCAGATAATGACGACAGATTACTTCTAGTGGGACGAAGAAGTTCTCTGCATCTCTGGAAATGGCACCAGGTTCTCTAATCACGTCAAAACGTCTTGCTAGAACTCTGTCTGGAGCATTCATCTCTATGACATGAGTCTTGCAAATTCTTTCATCCTCAATCAGTCCGAACCAATGACAAGATGCCCTATTCAATGACTCTCCCTTCCTCGGAATCAAACTAGGAATGACTTGGTCGAAGACTGATATCTGATCCGTGTATCTGAACTCGATGATATCAGGATCATCCGTGCTCCAAACCTGTTTAACCTTGCCACTGTACAATAATTCTGTCATGATTCGACCCGAACAAAGTTCGGACATCAATATTGCCCAATGAGCCTCTGTGTCAAATTTTTTCTTAGTAGACTAGACTAAATCCTCACAGCCCAGCGAGAGGGCGGGTATTGTGGCATCGGAAGCGTCTCTCTGGAATGGCCCCAAGGGCAAGCGTGGTGCAGATTTTCTAATCGCATTCGTACTAGTTGCCCTTCTTTTCTCATTTGGAGAAGTTTCTGCTCAAGAGGTTAGGAGTGGATGGGAAGTTGTCGACAGCGGGACCGAGGAGAATCTGTATACTGCAGAGTACCTAGAGGGCGAGATATGGGTATTCGGATCTGGAGGAACCATGATCAGGAGTATCGATGAAGGGAGAACTTGGTCTGAATCTGGAATACCAGTTAGCCAAGATCTAACTTCTTCTGATTCGAGTTACGAATCAATAATAGTGGCAGGAAATAGCGGTACTGTCCTATTGATGAATGAAGGCGTCTGGATGGATATAAGTTCTGATCAATTTGGAGATATCAAGGGCGTTGCCCTCACTGGGAATGATAGTTTTGTTGTCATTGAGCAAGATGAAGTCTGGACTTGCACAGTGACAGTGGAATGGGATACTGAATGCGATTCAGCAATTGAAGGAGAGGGGATAAATTATCTCAGTGTATCATTCTTGGATTCAGAAAACGGAATTATTTCTGGAGAGAACGGGGCAATAATTGCATCCTCCGATGGAGGTAGAAACTGGGAGTATAGAGATGCGCCTAGCGAGGTTTCAACGAAGGCAATTATCGATATTGAATACTTCAGTACGATTAGGGCGTACGCGATCTCAGAAGAAGGGCACATTCTGAAGTCATCGAGAGAAGGAAATGTTCCCGTAGGATTTGTCTGGAGCATAGTGGATATCGAAAGAGAATACCCTCCAGGAGGCGGTGATGAGTTCGAATCTGGAGGTTCGAATCTGGACTTCGAAGTATTTGGGATGAAGGTTCTTGGGCAATTCAAGTTCATGCTTTCTGGTCCGGGAGGTTATCTCTCCCTCAGTCTGGACGGAGGGAATATAGTCTCTCAGCAGATGATTCCAGTCTCGAATGAGACTGTGTTCAATGGATTTGCTATGCTGAACGGTTTCACAGGGGTTGCCGTAGGAGATGGAGGAGTTGTACTCAGGACAGAGAACGCAGGATCGGAGGAGTTCGTTGGATTCGAGGTGATTGACTTCAACGATTTCGGACAATTCGTCGACTACTCCAAGGAGAGATTGATGGATGGACTTGTAGCGACTGCTAAGATTGTGATTTTTGGAATTATAATGGGTTTCTCTCTAGGAATAGTCCTTTCAATGCTAAAGACATCTCCAACTACACTCAAGAATGTCGCTCAGACCAATAGATTCCAGATTCTATTGATGTTCGTAGTTACTCCATTATGGTTATCTTTCCAGATTCCGATCTCAGCGATTAACTCAACTAGATTGGGCAGAAAATTGAATCTGGGCAATCCTTTCAGCAGCGCATTGGGCTACTGTAGAGGGAGATCCTTGCACATCGCAGCTAGTGAGCCACTGAACATTATCTCTATTCGTACAATCGGAGTAATTCTGATATTTTTCGGGATTTATCGAATTTTCAATAATCTCGATGAGATTAGTGACCTAAACCTAGATGGTTGGGAACACATCTACTCGCCTATCGGGGCTCCTGGGGCAATGTTCTGGATTCTACTGGGTCTTGGAATATCGATATTGGGAGGTATATTTTTGTCATGCAATGGAGACTTCTCCATACGAGAAATTGAGTTCAGCAAGGTGAGTTTTTCTCTCGATCCATGGAGTATCAGGCCATTGAACACGATTGCAACGGTATATACGGACATTTTCAGAAATACCCCATTGCTCGTTCAGTTCATGTTCATACACTTCGGATTCGAGCTTGGAAGGAGATTGCAGGACCCTGGGCTAATGTTGTTCGACTTCGAATATCTGGAGGGCAACTCTAACTTCATCACCGATATTTTCGTAGTTTACGAGACGAATCCCGAATCGCTGGCCTATGGTAGGCCGATTGGGGGGATTCTTGAGGACAGGGCATACATTAGCGCGATTTTCGCACTTGGTTTGAACTCCGGAGCATACCAGTGCGAGACCATCAGAGGGGCTATCGCTGCGATTCCCTCCGGACAGATGGAAGCCGGCAGAAGTATTGGCCTAAATTATATGCAATCGATGAGGCTGGTGGTAATGCCCCAAGCTGTCAGAATCTGCATACCTCCACTAGGTAACGAGATGGTCAACCTAGTACTGAACTCTTCATTGGCTATGATTATCGGTTATGCTGAAATCACAAGACAGGGGAAGTTAATCGTCGCGACTACTTTCCAGGTTTTCTGGACTTGGGGAATGGTGCTGATCTCATACTTCCTGATCACATGGACCCTAGCACTCTTCCTCAGGTACCTAGAGGAAAGGACTAGGATTCCTGGTTTAGGAATATCAGGAGGTGCTTGATTGTCAGAAATTATCCTCAGTGTTGAAGAAATGGAGAAGACGTACGTTGGAGGCGTCCATGCGGTCAGAGGAGTCTCGTTCGAAGTGAAGGAGGGGGAGTCATTGGCCATTATTGGCTCATCTGGGAGTGGCAAATCTACCGTACTTAGGTGCATCAACCGGCTGATCGAGCCCACCCAAGGTATCGTGAGGTTAAAGGGAGAAAGGATCAATACCCCTGCTGCTGACGTTAATGATGTTCGCTCTAGGATAGGGATGGTCTTCCAGTCTTTCGAATTGTTCTCTCACTTGAGGGTGATTGACAATGTTTCCCTTGGGCTAATTCATGTAAGGGGAATGAGCAAGGAGGATGCTTTTGACCATGCTCGCAGTGTTCTTGAGAGGGTCGACATGCTCGATAGGGTTGATGCCTATCCAGGAAACTTATCTGGTGGTCAGAAGCAGAGGGTGGCTATCGCAAGGGCACTTGCGATGAAGCCTGAGGTCATGCTCTTTGACGAGCCCACCAGTGCCCTAGACCCAGAACTAATCGGTTCCGTTCTTGAGACCATACAGGGTTTGGCTGAGGAAGGGATGACCATGGTAGTGGTCACCCATGAGATAGGATTCGCCAGAGACGTTGCTGATCGTGTGATATACATGGACCAGGGCCTTATTGCAGAGGAGGGGGGATCATCCATAATAGACAACCCGAACACGGACAGGATGAGAGATTTCCTCTCTAGCATAAATGACTGAATCTAGCAAAATGACACGGCTTCCCATATGTCGTTCGAATTGCTGGTGCTGTAATCGTAGTACGAGGTGTCGGATATCTGCGATTCTCCCTGTGTGACGGTTACTATGAACGAATAGCAACCATAGTCACCGGCGGAGTCGAACTCGTCACGAGGGACGTACTTCCCGAAGGTTGCATCGAAGACAGATCCTTCCATCGCGAATTCTGATCCGTATTCCCCCCAAGTTCCTGAACCAGTTCCGAAGACCCCACCCTTGGAGTCCCATGATGCTTCCGTGTTGCTTACGGAGATTGTAGGATAGGCTATTGCCACATCATTCCCTTCCATTAGAAAAGCCTCTACAGTGTAGTCGGCAAAGGGCATCCTTGCAGGCTTTTCTGCGCCGGTGTCGAGTCCAGACCAACCTGACATGACTACTCCAACCAGGCAATTGTCCGCATCGCCACTGCACCGGTCTGGATCCTCCTTGACGACTCCAGATGCCAGGCCGTCAACTCCTGTGATATCCCTTGAGAGGGCGTCTGCTCCAGTCCACTGAGTTGTATCCCAAGTAATCTGGCTGTAAGTTAGGTCTCTGGTTGAACTATCCCCGTCTATGGTCAGCTCCAATGTGTAAGGCGAGTCTGGAAGGGCATTCGTGGAATAGAAATCGTCGACAAATATGGTGATCTCTCCCTCTCCATTCCCGCTATCTATGGAGAAGTTAGCAGTAGAAGACCATACTTGCTGCCCGGCCTGAAGGATAACTATGGAAGCCTCCATGTCCCTATCAGAGATAGTGTTCTGGAGTACCTTGATGGTGATCGACTCGCCATCCTCACTGTACTCAACCTGACCAACCGAAAGTTCGCCCTCTAGCAAGGCACCTAGGATCAGCGGAAGAATTAGCATCATTATGTAGGAGATTGCTACTACGGATGCTGCTAAAGCGCTGGTCCCCGTTATAGCGAATCCGGAACTGGAAATGGAGAATACCCGCAATCTCCACATCACAACGGATAGAGAAAGTAGGAATACGAATGACATGACCAACGAGGCCCCAATCACGGGGATAGTTAGTTCGTCACCCGGGAGATACACAAGAAGAATACGTGTGAGGAAAACTGGCAGAATTCCGAACAATGCTACTGTCTTGAGTGATTCAACCAGTCCTGCTGCCTCTGGAATGGGTCCTTTTTCCTCTTTTACTGGATCTTCGGTAATAATGGCTACAGGAGTCGGGGTTTGACTTTGCTCGGCAGCCTTCTCTAGTAGTCCTGCTGATTTGCTAGCAGGGACTACCTCGTTAGCGTATTCACCGACCTTGGCACCCGTAATCGGATCTATGCGGTCTGACGTTCCATCTTCTTGCCCCATTCCAATCACACCATCTAGTCACTATTCTCATGCCCATCTATGAAAAAGGTACATCCCTCGGCTATCTACGTTAGACTGAAGGTTATCAATCCGTTGCCTGATGGCTCTTGGAAGGGCGTATCTAGAAAAGACGGTTGTCCAACGGGATGACGTTTCCGTCATCGTCCACAGAAACCTGGTTTTCATTGGTCTTTCTGCCAATGGCTGCACCGGCCAGTGCCGCCATCATGGCAGTCCCCACAAGTTCGAATCCTGGCAGATATACACCTCTGATGTAGATGGTCATCACCTGTATCTGATAGTTGGGGACACCTTCGGATCTGACCGAGTACTCGGAAGTCGCCTTGAACTGTAGTGAGAAGTACTTGTCTGTCCATCCTTGGTTCTTGGGCGTCCTCATCTGCACCCTGAACTTCTCCGGCGGAGCAAGGGAGTCGATCTCCTGGGATATCAGCGGTAGACTGAGCTGGAAGCCCTCGTCAACCATCTCGTCGTAGTTCTGAATCTCAACGTTGAATTTGTCCCTGGCGTTTCCATCGTTGTAAACGTCGAAGACCAAAGTGTAGTCGACCTTGGGCCTGAGTTGGATGAAAGCTAATTCGGCTCCGACTCTTAGTCGGCTGAATTGCTTGAATACGGTCATCACCTTGGCTTCTGTCGGAGAAGTAGCGGCAGTAACAGGAGCCCCATTCCACTGAGTCACAGTAGCGGTTATCGTTACCACTTGCTGGCCCTCTGGTTGCCTCAGGTCTGCCCTAGCAGCAACTTGGAAGGATGTGTCTCCAGGAGGCACGGTTGCCGAACCTGGGCCTGCAACTGAGATGATTCCCTGTTGATACGTGAGATCTACCTTCTCTGAGAATGTAGTCGGGTTAGTGAGTGTACAATATATGATTGTGGACCTCAAAGCGCCCGGATAAACCTCAATCGGGGCTGGTTGGTCACAGGTAAGCGAAACATCGGGCGAGGTCTGGGCTTGTACTGCTGCTGCTCCTGACCACAGGCTCAGGAAATACACTGCCATAATCATCAGTGGCACTCTAATCGATGCACTCATCACAAAATCCTCTGGTTGAACCGTATTTGAGGCTTCGCCCGAGACGGACGTGAAATGCGTCATTATTCGGGGTCGTAATTGATGGTGGACCCGACCGGATTTGAACCGATGACCACTCGGTTATGAGCCGAGCGCTCTAACCAACTGAGCTACGGGTCCCCGTGGTGCTCGCCCGCGAATATCGAAATGAACCTTGTCTATGCGATGATAGTGATTCTGAAGCAAGTAAGTGTTCCAATCTAAACCTAGTGTAATGGTTTATGCCTAGGTTCCTTCTCGGGAGCCCGAGTGAAACTATGGAAAACAACGGAAATATTGCATTGAGTGTTGGAGTAATTCTTCTACTGGTGAACGTCGGAGTCGGCGTATCTGGAGTTCTGGACGGAGTTATCGAGGGTAATGTGGAGACCGCAGTTAAGGACGGTTACGATGGTTTGGACGATGATGGGAATCAGAATTACACGGCCGATTTCGATGACGAATGGATGAATGCTTCTTCGACGAAGGCATACTTCGCTAATTCGATATCAAATCTAGAAGAGGTTCTGGCAGAAACCTCGGCTCCCGAATACGAGAGGGTAGGGCCTTTCATCTACTACGAAAATACCACTAGAGAGGTCATTGAGTACGACTATGAAGAGGGCTCTATCACTTATTCTGGATACGAGACGTTCGAGTGGTGCGAAGATTGCACATGGGAAGGTGAGCAATCCGTATCTGGCGATACTGTCGTCAACCAGATCAACATCCTCTGGAACACTCAGAGAATTGGCGGGATGGGTTCTGGAATCGAGTATGGTGAGATTTTTGCCAAAGCTATGTTTGCGGCTCAGATGATCGAGTTCGACCTCTCGAACAGGGCTCCGAGCATTTGGGCTTCCGACGACATAGCAGCATTGGCTAGTGCAGCTGGAGGAGGAAGTTTAGGGAACATGAGTGCTGAATTGGGTGTTGCGGCTGCTGCATATTCGGATCCAACCGGTCAAACCAGTATGTGGACTGTTGCAGATGATCATGACCTAGCTCCAATCAGAAGTGCGTTTTACACAGCGAATGACGGATATGGGAACTGTATTGCTCTCACTTGCGATATAGGACCGGTCCTGATAGCGGGCATGGGTGCTCCTAGCGATTCGGTCACGCCAACTCGGGCTGCTCTTCTCGGTTACAATAACTGGACCTCCGCACCGGAGGACACCGTAGCATTAGACTGGGCTGTCTACACGATGGCGGCGTCAAAATTCGTTGAGCATGGCGGTGGTGCTGACATAAACTCCGAGACGCCTCAACTCAAGGAGAGGATGAACGAAGTCAGTGGGTTGCTAATACCAGATCCAGTTCTCGAAAATCTCCTGTTCAACGAGAGCGTTGGCCTACTCACATCATTCGAGGTCGGAGGTATTCCGCTCCCTGGAATGGTGGTTGGACTTCTCCTGCCACTCCAGAGTGGCGACTACTTCGGGGCCATGACGACTTACAACCTCGACCTACTCAAGATCGCCAGCCTTGCAGATTACGTAGAGCCGTGGGTCGGACTTGGCCTTACAGGAGCGCCGACAGAATTCGAACTGATCCTTACCGGGGGTACTGGAACAATGGTGTCCAACGAGTGGTGGCTAACGGCATTCGGAGACTATGACCCACTGGGCGGAGTATACATTCCAATCGGACTCAACCGAGATGGTTTCGCAGGAATGGCAGAACTAACGATGGAGAAGTCTGATTTCATCCTAAACGATCCTGAGATAGGCCTCAAATCCTCTTTCCCAGGGCAGTTCATGTACGGTGAGCTCTCAGGGATGTCCCTTCCGGACTCCGACGGAGTTGCTCACACCTGGGACGATGCATACGTCGCAAACCTATACGGAATCTCCGAGCAAGAGGCGAGTGCACTGAGAGACTGGGTGTCAAACTTCTACTTCGATACAGTGATGCCCGTTCTGCTAAACTTCGTCACTGGAAACACTCCCTACTACTCCATGCCAATAAGCAATTGGCTTTATGGCTGGAATGACGCAGTGAGTGCTTACTTCGGATTCTGGTCCTGGAACAGCCTAGAGACCAATGCCACATACTACGGTTCTGATGGCATAAGCACCGGAGACTGGTCCGTCTACAAGATGAGTACAAGAGGAGACACGCTCGGACAGAGGATGGCTCAGGGCTACATCAACTCTGACGGGGATGGGATGTGCGACTATGACTACGACGCAAATGGCGATTTCATTGGATTTGACATCCCGTGCGAGGACGGACAGGTGTACGGCATGACCGAGCACCTGACTTGGAGGGCCCCACACAGGGAAGAGGCAGCTAGTGGTCTGCTGTCAGCAAATGCTGGCAACAATGATACCTCGCTGATGGGTACCGTTGGATCCCTGGCATCCCCCAATGACCCGTTCAACCTGAATGTTGCAGGGTACGCAATTGCCACATCAGAGGTTGGCAGTACCACCGAATACAAGGGAATCGAAATGATTGAGCACACAGTAAAGCTAAACCCATCCAATTCCCAGATTCAGGGCAAGCTCATTAGTTCGACGTCGTACGTAGACGTAATTCCAGGGGCACTCCCAGTATATCTGGAGGCTGACATTGATCTGAAGGTAGAGCCTATTACGACTGCTATAATGTATGGGAAGGTAAAAGTGACATTCCACTTGGACACTCGCGGACCCGGTAACCTGAATCCAGACATTTCCGTGAATAGTACTGAGTCGATGCCAGTCTTCGAAATTCATACCTTCAGCGAAATCGGTGACGATGACGCTGATAGCTTCAAGGCTTCAGTGACTGACAACATGGGCACCTTTGGCTGGACAAACTTCGGAGGAGAGGCTGGTGCTCCGCTAAGTTACGTGCATGTTGCGATAGCAGCGACATATGCAGCATCGATAGCCTCGATTGGAATCGGAGCGAGATCGATGATGGGCCTCGAAGAAGAGTGAGGCTTGGTATTCTAACCCATACAGAAGCATTGAACCATACCCCCCGAAGTAGCACGTACGAGGGGATGGTTTGAGGCTAGGCCACATAGATAGGATCAGGGCGATTGCAGTTCTCTGCATGGTAGAGGTCCACACAGCTGCTATCGTCCCTCCTGAAGGTATAACGGTAGGTCACCCAGCGGCTTTCGTCGCCGCTGCTTTTGGAGGGATGGCTGCACCGCTGTTCGTCACCATTTCCGGATGGGGGATGTACAGGAGTGCGTCCAGAAGAGTCGAAGAGGGGCATACCTCGGACCAATGGGCAAGGTGGATTATTCCTAGAGTGGCCCTACTATGCCTTTGCCAGCTGACGGTCAACGTTCTCCTTAATGTGGAGAGGGGCGGGAGGTTCGAGTGGCACACACCAGGAGTGCTCACTCTACTGGCTATCTCAGCCGCCATATGCCCAATATTTGTCAGAACCAGTAAGTCCCTGAGATCTCTGCTGATGCTAACGCTGTGTGTGTCCCCCCTGATACTTGGGGGGAACGCTGGGCAAGACCTCAGTTGGTTCGAGAGGGTCCATGCTGCAAATTTAGAGGAGTGGGTTGCCAGGCTTCTCTGGAATGGGACATACCCAGTTTTGCCTTGGATGTTCTTCGTAATACTTGGCACATTGCTCCATGACTTCACCCATGAGACGAGAATCAGGGAGAGGGGCATAGTACTGGGAGTCATTGCCACGTCGGCTACAATCTTTATATCTGTAATCGAGGATGTGGATTGGGCTCTAACCTCTGGAGATGCTGTCCTTACTTTCTTCCCTGCTAGTATGCCATTCCTGGTAGTTTCAGCGACTGTAGTCGTACTTTTGATGAGGTTGCTAGAGGGGGGCGAAGTTTCTGGCGGGAGTCCCTTGTTGGGGAGTAGGCTTTCATTCCTAGAACCGGCGGGGAGGCTTTCCCTGAGTATCTATGTGTCTCACTTCGCAGTTCTGGGCCTGGTGGCATTGGTCATGGAGGGAGAACCCAGGTTGTCCCTATTATCTGCATTCGCGGTTACCATTATCCATACAGCAATATGGATCCCACTGGCAGCCCTTCATGAGAGGAAGATTCCATGGTTCTCTTTGGAGGGTCTTCTCAGGGCGAGTCAGTCATCCAAGTAGTCGGTCGACCACGTCACGGGGCCGAACCATGTCTCTCCTGCATCATTGGACGCCCTTATCCTCGCGTAGTAGTCGGTTCCGCAGCATGAGAGTCCGGTTATCTCGATGTAGTCGTCACCGACATCCGTACTTCCGTGGAATATGCTATTCGACCATGCTGATGGCTGCGAACCGCCATCGGACTCGCCGTAGAACACTGTCAGTGTGATGTTGGTGCCGTTGTCGTAGGTCTCCCACGAAATATTTGTCGAGTTGGTCCCGGATATGCTAGGGGTGTGGAGGTCCCTCAGGATAGCGGGGTACTCGAAGTATTCACCCCTCAATGGGTCGTCCACCCAGACGGGCAGGTGATCCAAGGAGTCGAAAGTAGACTGGTCGAGGGGGAACCCCCAAGCCTCGTGATAGGGTGCCAGGTTCATTCCTGTGGAGTTAGACAGGTGTAGGACCCATGAATTGAACTTCTCCTCTCCGGTGTATGGGACCTCTGATGCAGGGAGGTCGTAGTAGACGGAAAGAGCATTTGTGATCGCGGACCATGACCATTCCTCCTTGACCATCAGGAAGGTCTCAAGCGCAACCCACACAGACCAGTGAGATATATTGGCCCCGTTTTCGAAGTATGACCTAGTCCTGGAATCTCGCTGCTCAGGGGAAATCGCGCCATGCCCGGAGACCCCTACGAGGTCCTCCATTAGATGCACGCTCGCGAAGTTGCATCCGGTCTCGGTGGTTCCCGGAAGGGTGGAGGGCATCCACTGGTGGTTGTGGCCCAGCTCGTGGAACATGCCCCAATCCCCCTCCTCGGACATTTGGGTGACGTTGACAACCCCGGGGACGCTCAGGTCGTGTGCCATGAACGGGTATCCGGAGTGCATCCACCCAGCGGAAATCTGAGCATCGAAAACCGCCCTCTCCACTCGTGGCCAAGGTAGGAAGCCGTAGAGTTCGTGCTCCATTGAAAGGGCCTGGTCCCACCAGTCCATCAGGTCGTCGGGATCGTCGAGGTCTCTGATTTCGTGGCTAGGGACGGAGAGGATGAAATGGTCGCTGGCTATCTCAGCCCACGGAGCAGGGGAGTGGCGCGCGAAGTCTATCCAGTCTTGGACGTCTGTGTGGCCGTGGACGTAGGTGGGCGCCTCTACCGCGTTCGATAGAGTCGCTTCGAAGGTTCCGAGGGTCGAGCCTGGCTCTATTGCTAGGTAAATGGCTCCCCCGAATGCGTTTCCCACCTCCATTGATTCATCATCCACCAACCACCAGCGGTCGATGTCCGGATGGCGATGGAGCTGATCCTTCCCCCATAGGCTGTCGCTATGGGCCCCGACTAGGATGTAGGCCCCGGAATCCACGACGTGGCTGGGGACCGTTACCGAGACGACCTCGCCCGGTGCAGCATATACTCCCGTTGTCATCCTGACGTGGGCCCTAGCAGAGGAGTACCCGAAGTTGGAGGGGAGTCCGCTCTGATTGCCGTCTATCGAGACCGTCTTGGTAATGCGGTCCGATTCAGGGGGGACCGCTCCCGGGAACTCGGCGTGGCTTGGGTGCGATGGCAGTTCGCTGGCAGGTAGACCCTGTGTCAGGGCCGCCTCCACACGGAGGAGGGTGTCTGCGACGGGGTCCTCGCCCAGATTGTACCCGACGTCCGCCCATAATGTCCCATACTCGATCACCGTCCATCCCGTCTGGTTGACCACCTCCCTCAGGGATGACCAGAAGTTATGGAAGTCTAGGGAAACGACACCGGTACAGATTGAGAGGGTCGAGTCAGCGATCGTGGCATCCTCGATGGAGAGTGATTCTCCATCTATCCTATCGGCTCTGATTGCTTCTATCGCGGCTCTGGGCCTGGAAAGATCGTGTGGCGAATCGGTCATGTCGACCTCGTTGTAACCCCAGGCATTTGAGACGAACAGGCCAGTTCTCTTGGCGATCTTGTTTCCGGGATAATTATGCGAGACATCCGTGTTCGAGTACGACCAGTACCACGCATGCCCTCCCATCACCAAGCCACCTCCATCTTGAAGGAAGGAGATGATGGCTGAGTTGTCCTCGTCGTCGTGGCCG
>CACGIE010000006.1 GCA_902573015.1 uncultured Candidatus Poseidoniales archaeon
CCAATCCTGAGTAGTCGAGGGATCCCTCGGGACCCGCAGTTCCCTCCAATCCGCTCCTGAAGCGGAATCTGATGTCAATTGTCTGTCCGGCGTATGGAGTGAGATCGATTGAGTCTGCCATCTGATCTTGGCCGCCGTCTTCCCAACAAATTCCGTAGGTGATGGCGCAGGAGTCTCTGATTCCACCAGATTCAGTGTAGTTGTTCCACATTGTGGTGTGCCAGTCTCCGAAGAAGTTGGAATTGTAATCGTTGTACTCGGGGTCGGGTGCGCTAGAGACCCTCTCCTCGATTTTGTACTTCCTCTCGTTGTCCCATCCTCCGAATCTCCAAACGGTCTCCCATCCACTACCATCGCTCCAAACCTCGATGCTGCAGGAGTCCTCGTACAGCCATCTCTCGATGACGTCGTATGGCTCCGCCAAGAAGAGCTCGAAGAATCCCGCACTGCATATTGCATCCATGTCCAAGAATGCTGCATCGGCACCGGATAGGTCGATTCCCTCCAGTATCAGAGCCTCGTCCATGTGGTTGTAGTAGCCGGTGTCATCCGTGGTGTTTCCATCATCTAACTCGTATGTGTGAGTTACTCCGGACCAGAAGTAGTTCGTTGGGTTGGCCTCGGCCTCCCAGTAGGGGTATGCAACGGGTCCGTCCCAGGATTCGTTGTTTTCCTCGGGGTTGCCGTCTGCAGCGAGGCAAGTGTCAGTTCCGTTAGGCATACACTGGTAGTCACTGTTGTTGAAATGGACAACATCGTACTCATCGTAGTCTTGACTGATCCAATACCTGTCCTCGTCTATGTGCCAAGAGGAATTGCCAATACCGTACTCGCCTGTGTACGAGTACTTGTTCAGGGTTGCTCCTGCGGAGTTAATGTTAGGCGAGTCGGTCTCGAAGTCGTTGAAGTAGACGACCGTGTCAGTACCGCCAAGTACCTCCCTGACCTCAAGGTCGACGTCGAAGCTGCCACTCGAAATGGGCATCAGACCAGTGTTCTTCACAGTGACGTTGACCCATCGATTTCCTTCCCCGACGATGCTCTGGAATGTCGCAGGATCGGTTACCGAGGGTTCGATCTCGACTCTGGTAATTCCGAGGTCGTAATTATCCAGTACTAGCACGGATAGGTAATCGCCCTGGCCAGCATAACCTTGGGTATCCAACCACATGGCGTTGTTTGAGAATCTGTATGTGTAGTCCTCCTGTCCGATTACAACCTCTAGTGCGCTGTTCTCGCCTCCTTGGAGCTGCCCTGGCATGGCCATGGTCGGTCTCCTACCTACGTCGAATGACAGAGGTGGGAGGTACCCGTTAGTATCTGGATCTGCTAGCAGAATCTGTACGGTGTTCAGGGCTCTGAGGTTGGGCCTGAGAAGGAATGTCTGATTCTGAACCGTTGACTCCTGGGTATCCAAGAGGGTGAGGGATGTTGGGACGAAGAAGTCCAGCTCTCCGTCCTGGTTAACGTCTGCAATGGTTACGGATGCACCGAGGAAGTCTCCGAAGTCGACGTAGTTCTGCTTGTCCCATCCTGAGGATGTCTTGGTGGCGTATGACACGTTTCCTGTGATTCCATCTACTGCTGCGATGATATCAATCTCATTGACGTCGTCATCAGGGGTGGAGTCTGCGATATCGAACCCGTACAGTGGGTAGTCGTGCTCAGCATCGAGTTTGAACTCGTGGATGGTCCCGGAGCCGGTTGGGTCCATTGGGTTGGGGAACTGTCCGGTAACGCAATCGTACTCGAGCACGGTCACGTTGTCATAGGTCCCCGCAGAGTAGCCCACACCTGCATTGTATGGTGGGGTCCTGAGTAGCCAGATGTCCAGATCCTCGCACTCTCCTGGGACTGGTTCTCCGGTTAGTGGGTTCTCCAGGAGGTCCTCGTTCCAATTACCTAGCTTGAGATACTGATAGTAGCCACTTGTAAGAGGGACTGAAATGGGTGCGTGCTGATTGGAGGGGAGGCTGTAGTCAGGTCCCTTGTATATCTGTATGAACTGGTTCGCGAAGGTTGAGTCGGTCGATGAGAATGCTACGTCCACGTAACCGTCATCGTTGATATCTCCTACATCGAAATCTGCTAGATAGGGGTTGATTACCGTAATCGTATCGAACATTTCCTCCCATTCGTTGACCCTCTTGTCGCATTCTCCCTTGAGTACAGTGAGGTTCGCTGGCCTGATGAATGATTCACCGACGAACCTAACGTTCTGCTGGTAGTAGATGATGTCGTTTACATCGTCACCGTCGACATCGGCTATCTCCACGCGATTTCCGTCGGCGACGTCTCTGAATCCTGCCCTGTACGAGTCGTTGTTGGATATCTGGACATCCTGCCTGTCTGCGAAGCCGCCGTTTCCATCGTTGTATAGGAAGCTAATGAAGTGTCCAAAGCCGCTGCCGGAGCCTATGTCATTATCCCCATCGCAGTCCAGATCTCCGATCGTGATGTAGAGAGGATCTCTCTGGACTGCGTATTGAGTAGTGTGGGAAGCAGAAGCATAAGGCACTGCCGAGACGAACAGCGAAGTCAGCATGAGGAACACCAGTCCTACTGCCCTCCTGCCGCTTCCATGCTTACGGTTTCCATTCATACTTACGTTCATCATGGTAGTTCGGACTTTCCGACCACTCTTATGCATTACCGAGACGTGTTTTTTTGATGCATTAGGGAATGTCGTCGAATTACTTCATCTCCAGCCAGCTTGGATTAGGCGAATAACTTACTTCTTCGCCACCGTAGACCTTCTCGAGCCTCCCCATTAGCCATAGCCTGTCTAGGAAAATCTCCAGATCGATTCTCTCTCTGTTCATTCTCTCTCCCACAAGTAGCTCTATGGTCCCAACATCCAACGATGAGTGTCCATGCTCCCTTACGATTAACGTCAGGAGAATTTGGAGCCAGGACTCTGCCATCGGATCCCCGGACAGATTGTTATTGAGGGGTTCAGGGTCCTCAATCTCGTCCAGGAATTCCATTATCGCCTTGATGTCCGGCTTCGTCTTCTTCGAGATTCCGTGCTCTTCGGCCTTCGATGCCAGGTTGAGGTCACCGACCTTCCTTACTATGGATGGGATTCTGGACGGATCAGGTGGAGGTCCGGGGAGCCCGTTTTCTGATTCGGATTCGTCTTCTGCCATTCTATTACCTCGATGCTTGCGTGAATGAATTCAATCTTTTGCCAGATTCCTGAGGACCGTTTGCAGGATTCCTCCGTTTCTGTAGTACTCGACCTCTACTGGCGTCTCCAATCTGACAATAACAGGGAAACTGACCACTGTCCCGTCCCCCTTCTTCGCTGTTACGATTATCTCAGAGAACGGATCGAGATCACCGGATGCAGGGATGCTGTAGAGCTCGGTGCCATCGAGACCCAATGATTCTGCATCGGCCCCATCAGAGAATGCTAGTGGGAGGACTCCCATTCCCACCAGGTTAGACCTATGGATCCGCTCGTATGACTTGGCTATAACGGCCCTTACGCCAAGAAGGAAGGTGCCTTTTGCAGCCCAGTCCCTGCTGCTTCCGGAGCCATACTGAGAGCCTGCCAATACCACTAGTTGCGTGGATTCTGATTGGTACCTCTCACTGGCTTCGTGTATGGAAACTACCTCGTTGGTTGGAAAGTGTGTTGTGAGTCCGCCCTCGGTTCCGGGTGCAGTCTGGTTCCTCATCCTGATATTGGCGAATGTCCCCCTGATCATTACCTCATGATTGCCTCGACGACTCCCGAAGGAGTTGAAGTCTCGGGGTTCGACTCCCTTGCTCATCAGATACTTACCCGCTGGACCGCTGCTGGGGAAGGCCCCCGCAGGACTGATGTGATCCGTAGTAACCGAGTCGCCGACCTTCACCAGGACCCTCGCATCCTCTATCGGTTCCACGGGAGATGGTTCAGGTTCGATGCCCTGGAAGAAAGAGGGTAGACGCACGTACGTGGAATCCTCGTCCCACGGGAAAAGTTCGCTTGCTTCACTAGGAATCGAGTCCCATCTGGGCTCACTTAGAACGTCTGAGTATCGCCTGATGAACATCTCCGGTCCAATAGCGGCTTCTACGGTTCTACGAATCTCATCATCACTAGGCCAGATGTCTGACAGCATCACAGGCTCTCCTGCACCATCCAAGCCAAGGGGTTCCTTGCTGAAATCTATGTCCAATGTTCCTGCCAGAGCGTAGGCCACTACCAAAGGCGGGCTAGCTAGGTAGTTCGCCTTGATCTTCTGATGTATCCTTCCTTCGAAATTACGATTACCGGAGAGGACGCTTCCCACAACCAAATCCCCATCGTCTATTGCTGCCTCTATCTCAGGATCCAGAGGTCCGGAGTTTCCTATGCAAGTGGTGCATCCGTAGCCAACTACGCTGAACCCCAGAGAGTCCAGGTCATCGGAAAGACCCGATGCATCGTAGTACTCGGTAACGACTCTGCTGCCAGGAGCTAGGCTGGGCTTAACCCAAGGCTTGATCTGCAATCCTCTTGATCTGGCATTCCTAGCCATCAATCCTGCTGCGATCATCACACTTGGATTGCTGGTATTGGTGCAGCTAGTTATGGCTGCGATAACCACGTCTCCGTGATTCAAAACACATCCCCTTCCCTCTATCGGTGACGAGTCTGAGTTCCTACTGGGGTCAATCCCATGGCCCTGATGGCCCGTCTCAGCATTCAGGCTGGCTCTCCAGTGAGACTTCATTTCTGACAGTGAGACTCTGTCCTGAGGCCTCTTTGGTCCGGAAAGTGAGGGTTCTACAGTTCCCAGGTCCAATTCGAGATTCGATGTGAATTTGGGGGTAGTTGATGATTGTTCATAGAATAGTCCCTGAGCCGACATGAATCGCTTCACATCCTCCACGTGATCAGTGTCTCTTCCTGAGAGTATCATGTAGTCAAGAGTGGTCTGGTCGACGGGGAAGAAGCCGCATGTTGCCCCATACTCAGGTGCCATATTTGCAATAGTGGCCCTATCTGGTAGGCTCAGGCTAGAGAGTCCTTGACCATGGAACTCTACGAATTTTCCAACGCAGCCATGCTCCCTGAGCATCTCAACTATTCTCAGAGTCATATCAGTCGCTGTAACTCCTGGTTGTAGTTCTCCGCTTAGTTCGAAACCTACAACCTCTGGAAGCAGCATGTAGATCGGCTGTCCTAGCATCACGGCTTCTGCCTCTATTCCACCGACACCCCAACCAAGAACCCCCAATCCGTTGATCATGGTAGTATGGGAGTCGGTCCCCACAAGGGAGTCTGGAATCCAAGTTCCATCTTCCTCCCTGGCTACGCTAGCGATCCATTCTAGATTCACCTGGTGCACTATTCCCCTTCCAGGCGGGACTGCCCTGAAGTTGTCAAGGCTCAATTGCCCCCATTTCAGGAACTTGTACCTCTCTGAGTTCCTCTCATATTCTATCTCCAAGTTACGCTCTCTGGCATCCGGAAATAGTCCCGATACATCCACTTGGACGGAGTGATCGATAACCAGGTCTACAGGAACTTGGGGGTTCACCTTCGCCGGATCGCCCCCGAGATCCTTCATTGCATCTCTGAGTGCTGCAATATCCACTATTGCAGGGACTCCAGTAAAGTCCTGTAGAATGACCCTACTGGGACTGAAAGGAATCTCCTCCGGCTTCATTTCTGGTGACCAGGAGGCTATTCTAGTGACATCTTCCTCATTCACTAGGAATCCATCGCATTTTCTCAGAGCGGACTCAAGAAGTATCCTGATGGAGAATGGGATATCATCCAATTTGCACAATCCCCTTTCCTCAAGGGAATGCAGGTCCATGAATCTGGCCATCGTGCCATCGGACTTCTCGAACTCTGACTTGGCACCGAATGGATTGTCACCCCCCATAAACTCACCAAACTAAACCGCTAGTCAGGAGTACATGAAGTTCACTAAGTGAAGTGAATCAGTTGATTACGCTGGCAGATAGGATTCTGACTGGATCCACTGGCCGATTAGAGTTTGTTTCCACCTTGCTGATAGCGTCAACGTGGTCCTGTCCGTCGGTTACGTAACCATACACTGTATGGCAGCTGTCCCTGCTGCAATCCTTTCCGACCTCCCAATCAAGGTGGCAAGGATCCGCAGTTCCACAACCATCGCTGGGGACGATATAGAATTGGCTTCCGTCTGTATTCACACCTGCGTGAGCAGCAGCCAGTGCTCCAGCAGTGTGCCTCAGACCGTTCTCGTGTTCTTGTGGTACCGTGTAGTCCGTCTTGTCGGGACATTGTGACTCGGGCATTTGCTCGCCGTTGCACCAACCATAGTAGTGTGCGGCATATCCCCCGGATCCTCCCATGCTCTCGACATCCCCTCCCTGAATCATGAATTCTGATATCACCCTATGGAACTCTATTCCGACATATGCGCCGTTCTCAACATGGGTCAGGAAGCTCTCAACGTGCATAGGCGCCTCATCCTCATACAGCTCGATTTGTATTTCACCTGTAATTGTCTGACCGTTCTGGACGTACTGCACCTCCATTGAAACCAGAGGATTGTTGGTATCGTCAAAGAATTCAGATACCAGCTTGACTGATACCAGTAGTCCCGCAAGAGTGAGAATCATTACTAGCAATCCCAACGGAGTCGGATTTCCCTGGTCAAACATCTGAAACCCGAGCCCTAGTGAAATTGACTCCTCGTCCATCATTGAAGCAAGTTTGTTCATCTTTACGCGCGTTTCCTTGCTCTTTGAGTTTATTGACAGTGCATTGTTGTAGTTTCGATACGCCTTCTGCCAGTGGGACTTCCGGTTCTTGCCGTCTATCAGTCCCAGTTCGGTCCCTGCATCTGCGGCCAATGCTAGTGTCTTGGCCCTCTGAGTCTCGTTTTCGATACTCCCCCATGCGGCTCTTAGTGCTCCTAGAGCTGCTTCTGGGTCTTTCTTTTCCTCGACCAAGGCCAATGCGTCGTCCCAAGCCTTCTGTAGTTCCGATGGTACAGGCACGAGCCGGCGAAACCCCTCTCATTGAAAACTCCAGCGGAAGGGCTCCTGTAGCCGATTGGTTGATTCTTCCATGGTAATGCATAAGACCCAGAGTCATCGCCGAGACCTTGCGAGTAGCCGTTTTGTGATAGCACTGGGGACCAAGAGAGCAATGGAAAAAATCGTCAATGATTTCGTAGTTAACGTCGCAACCGCCAACGGGACGGGGTCTCAGTCGTCCAATCTCATAATTCTACATTCAATGTTCGAGATGGGAGTGCCCGTCAGTGGCAAGAACCTCTTCCCTAGCAACATATCTGGCTTACCGACATGGTTCATAATTAGGGCTAGTGATAGGGGATATCAGGCTCCGGGCGATGGGACGAACATTCAGATTCTGATGAACAAAGATACATGGATTAAGGATCTTGAAGGCCTTGAGCCTGGTACGATAGTGGTTTACAACGAGGATGTGAAGATGCCTGTCGAGAGGGATGATTGCGTCCTATTGGGAATGCCAATGACAAAGATGGCTAGGAAGATAAACCCGAAGCTTGGGAGGCTGATAGCAAATATGTACTACGTAGGTGCCGTGGCACACCTCCTTGGCGTAGAGGAAGATGCAATCGAAAAGGCGGTTAAAGCCCAGTTCAAGGGAAAGGAGAAGGCAGTTGAGCTCAATATTCAGGCTATATCAGAGGGAAGAGAGTACGCCAATGATAACTGGGATTTCGATTGCCAGTTCAGCGTAGAGTCGAGAGACAAGGATCCAGACACATTCCTGATTGAGGGTAACGAGGCAATCGCACTAGGTTCGATATACGGAGGCATTAGCATGCTCTCTTGGTACCCCATTACCCCATCTTCATCTCTTGCGGAATCGGTAATCAACTGGCTTCCAGAGCTTCGAAGTGACGGTGACGGGGGCAGTACGTGTGCTGTGATTCAAGCAGAGGACGAACTAGCAGCTGCGGGGATGGTTCTGGGTGCTGGATGGGCAGGAGGAAGGGGGATGACCTGCACTAGCGGACCGGGTATCTCCCTGATGTCTGAGTTCATTGGATTGTTCTACTTCTCTGAAGTCCCAGGCGTAATATGGGACGTCAACAGGGTTGGACCGTCCACCGGGTTGCCTACTAGAACACAGCAGGGGGACCTCTCAATGCTATACGAGGCTAGTCACGGGGACACCCAGCACATTGTACTAATCCCGGGGACTGTAGACGAATGCTTCGAGTTCGGGTGGCGAGTTTTCGACTATGCCGAGAGGTTCCAGACTATGGTTTTCGGGTTCAATGATCTTGATCTGGGAATGAACCGATGGAAGACATCCGGATTCACCTATCCGGATTCTCCCATGGATAGGGGGAAGGTGGTCAGGAGCCAGGAAGAGATGGACTCTATGCCCGAGTATGGGAGATACCGAGACGTGGATGGAGACGGAATAGCATACAGGACACTTCCTGGGAGCGGACTCGACCCAATACTCTACAGGGGAACGGGCCATGACGAGGATGGGATATACTCTGAGGACCCCCAGGTATACCACGATGCTATGGCTAGGCTGAAGAGGAAGATCGACGGTGCGAGAGAACACCTTCCTGCTCCCGTGATAAGGGAGGAGGAAAAGAAGGATCTTGGAGTGATATTCTACGGCTCAATGGAGAATACCATTGTTGAGATAGACGACATGCTAGAGGAGTCCGGACTTTCTGTCAGCACATGCAGGGTAAGGGCGCTCCCACTGCATTCAGGCGTGGAGGACTTCGTGAGAAGGCATGACAGGACCATTGTTCTAGAAATCAATCGGGACGGACAGCTATTCGGCATAATCCGAAAGGAGTTCCCCGCTGAGTTGATACCCAAGATACACAGCGTTTCCTACAGTGACGGCATGCCACCAAGGGCAAGGGTGTATTCTGATATGATTCTAGAAGTTCTGGAGGGCTTATGATGCTGAAGCTTAACGTCCTCGAACTGGAGAAATCCGAATACACCGGAGGCAAGTCCTCGCTTTGTCCTGGGTGTGGGCATGACCAGATTTCGAACAACATTATCCAAGCGGCCTGGGAGAACGGAATCCGTCCCGAGAAGATTGCGAAGATGAGCGGGATAGGATGCTCTTCGAAGACTCCAGCGTACTTCCTGGGGAAGAGCCATGGCTTCAACACTGTCCATGGCAGGATGCCCTCTGTAACCACTGGGGCCAACGTGGTAAACAAGGACCTGAGCTTCCTAGCAGTCTCCGGCGACGGCGACACGGCGAGCATTGGAATCGGGCAGTTCGTCCATGCCATCAGGAGGAACCTGGACATGGTTTACATCGTCGAGAACAATGGCGTCTACGGCCTTACCAAGGGACAATACAGCGCCACCGTGGAGAAGGGGTCCAAGAAGAAGAAGGGGGTCGCAAATCAACAGGCACCGATAGACCTCTGTGCAATGGCAATAAACCTCGGCTGTAGCTTCGTCGCGCGTTCCTTCTCTGGAAGCAAGAAGCAGCTTACTGCACTAATCAGAGCAGCCATGAGCCACAGGGGTATGGCATTCATCGACGTCATCTCCCCCTGCGTGACCTTCGCCAACAACGACGAGTCGTACAAGTCCTACAATTACGTTAAGGCCAACGACGAAGTCCTGCATATTCTGGATTACATCCCTCACTTCTCTCCTATTGAGGAGGTAGAGGTTCCAGAAGGGGAATACCAAGAGGTGAGCCTCTTCGACGGCTCTACCCTAAGGCTTGAGACTCTGGCCGCTGATCATGACTACACAGATGCAGTTTCTGCCCTAAGCGCGATTCACCAGTCCGAGAAGGCGGAAAGGCACGTAACCGGACTGCTTTACTACGACGATAACGTTCCCACAGCTACAGACACTCTAGGGCTGTCTGAAACACCACTGGTGGAACTCACTGAAGACTTGCTGCGACCTAGCCCAGATAGCCTAGAGAAGGTAAACTCAGGCTTCAGGTCATGAGTTGAAAAACTGGATTGCTCGGTTTTCTTGAAATATCCGGGCCTAGTCCGTGCTACGTTAGTCCCTTGGTGTAGCGGTCCATCATATGGCACTCTGGATGCCATGACCCTGGTTCGAATCCGGGAGGGACTACCACTACGCTAAACATACTGGAACAGAAGTTGAGATACCCAGCTGACCATCATGATGATCATGAACCATCCCAATGCCAGTTTGACCCATCTCGTAGGCTCCTTCTTCGGTGGGAAGGGGTCTATTCCCGCCTTCAGTGCCTGGGAGATTATCTCCAGTTCCTCCTCGATAGTCTCCGGGGGCCTGATATCCATACATTCCGAAGGCCAGCATGCATATTCAATCGTTATCGTAGCGAGGTTGAAGCCTCGAATCCCCTCGAGTGGCTGTGGATGAGTTACCGGAAGGGGTAGATATTCCCGAATTAGAGTCCCGGGCTCACATCCCATCTGCGTCAGTTATGCTCAGTAGGGTTTCCGGAGATGGTCATGAGGTCCTACTAGGGCACAGGAGTACGGAGCTACCAGCCTTCCCTGACCTCTGGTCCTTTCCCGGAGGGGGCGTTAGCAGAGTCGATAGAAAGGCGGCGGACACCCACCCAGAATGGTTGGCGGATAGGACTGGAGATAGACTGTCAGTTTTCACCCTCCTGAGGGAGATGCTGGAAGAGATAGGGATAACCCCCGATGGTAATGGTGGCTTCATGGAGGTGAGTGACGAAGTAAGAGAGATCGTCTGCAAGGACAAGTCCGGATGGTTAGAGGTGGCAGAGGCCGGAGATATCTCCATCGAGAAGTTCGATTGCCAGGTCATCACTGAGAGGATAACCCCGCCACAGTCTCCGACCAGATTCCAAAACACATTCTTCCACGTTGCATTGGGGGAATCGAGGGTGGAGGCGACCTTCCCGCCAGGAAGAAGCGAATTCGATAGATTCCAATGGTGGAGGCCAGAGGACGTAATCGAGGCTTGGGAGAGTAACCAGCTGCACCTCCCGCCCCCGATTCTTACTATCTTCAGGGATCTATTGGAGGCGATGGAAGGCAGGGATCTTATCGCTGCGTGTAATGTGATGGCAGAGGACCCCCCCTCAGGACCTCATAGGTTCGAGTACGGTCCGGGAGTGGAGTGCATCCTAATTCCCACCATGACCCTTCCTCCATCTACACACACCAATTGCTTCTTACTAGGTGAGAGAGGCGGGCAGAGGGCGATTGTCGATCCGGCAATCAGAGACGAAGATGGGTACAAGCTGCTGAAGGACAAGGTAGAGGAGATACGAGGAGACGGGAGCGATATCGTTTGTACTATCTTCACTCACAGGCATCAAGACCACTTAGGGGACATGGATATGATTTCCCAGATTTACCAGGCCCCTGTTTGGGCTAGTGAGGAGACCCTGGCGGCCCTTCCAGAGATTCAGGAAACTAGGAAACTAAGGGAGGGCGATGAGATCTCTATTGATGGGCCTAGTGGGAGGGTGGACTGGGAGGTTCTAGAGACTCCAGGTCACTGCCCCGGGCAGATTTGCCTAGTTGGTGAGCCAGGAGTCGTGGCAGCGGACAACTGCACGATGGTGGGGACCATACTGGTGCCATCGAGAGATGGAGATATGGGGGCCTACATCTCTGGTCTGGAGAGGCTGAGAGACCTTAGGCCGCATACTCTCTTCGCAGGTCATGGTCCTCTGATTCCAAACCCTGAGAGGATGCTCACACAGTATATCGAGCATAGGAAGGCTAGGCACGCAAAGGTCCTGCAGGCGGTTAAATCCGGATGCTCTAACCTCTCGGATATTGCAATATCGGCATACTCTGACTCGCCTGGGGCCAATCCAGCTCTAGCGCAGGACCAGGCCCTTTCGCACCTGAATGAACTGGTCCGAACGGGAGATGTCAGGAAGACGGGCGGACGCTACCATTCTGAAAATCCCCCCCATCAGGTTGATGGCAGTTCTGAAGGATCTAGTGGATTAGTTTGAGTCCCTTTTTTCAGAACTCGATGCTCACAGAACCTCGAGCAGCTTGTGCCGCTTCGTAAAGGACTCTTTCTTTACAGCCCTTGAAGGATGCAACAATACTGTCTGGTATGATCTCAATTGCAGTGTTGAAATTGGTTGCCGAGCTATTGTATAATTGGCGTTGGTCAGTAACTGAATCTTCAATTTCTTTGTAGTCATCTTGTAGAGATAAGAAGTTCGTATTGGATTTCAGATCGGGATATGCTTCTGATAGAGCCAATAATTTCGGCATGGCTTGGGAAAGCATAGATTCAGCAGCCATAACGCCGCTTACATCACCTGAACTAGATGCTGCAGCAAAGGTATTTCTTGCATCGGCTAATTCACCAAAAATTTCCTTCTCATGGTCTGCATATCCTTTCACGATGTTTACCATATTTGGAATCATGTCATATCTTTGCTGAAGTAGCGTATCGATATTTGACCAAGCTCTGTCAACATCTTTCTCAAGTCGTACTAATCTATTCCAGGTGCCAAAGAACCATCCCACAATAATTAGCACGAAGATTGCGAGACCAAGATATATTGCAATGTCAGTGCCTTCCATAGTAATTCTAAACCCCATGTGGTAATCAATGTTGACCCTGATATTGCTATTTTCTTTACTCGCAACAGATTTTCATCGATATTTGTCAAAAATTAGCATACGAAAGATAGGTGCCTATTATGCAACCAGCGGCTAGTATTCCAGGAATTATCTTGTATTCGAACTGAGACTTTACCTTTCCAAGTACTCCTAGTTCACTTCCTCTTTCTAGTCTAGCAGCAAATCCCACTCCACTTTCACCTACGACTTGCATCAAGAGTTGTTGGTCATTTCTTCGTATTGGGGTAATGCCGTCTTCAGCAAACCATTTTTCTTTCTTCATGTTTTTAGGTCGATTTTCGGCTTTTCCTAATATGTAACAAGGGTCCCCCAAAGCCAACCCCCATAATGTCCATTTATGCTCAAGTATCGTCCATCCACCAAAAGTAGTAGTGATTAGTGAACCAAAAATTTCTCCTAAGTTACGATTATGATCTACTTCCCAAATTCGAATATACTCGCCAAGTTCTTGATCTTCGAACTTTTCAGGTTTTACGAGTACTCCCCCAGTTCCATCATGAAGTATGAAATTATGACTGCCGTTTTTTTGTTTAATTGTCTCCCACTTGTATTCGGTTTTGGTACGAGGACCATCATCAGTCATCACGACTTTTGTTCTTTTGAGATGTATTTCGTACACCCATCTCCATGAATGTAGGTCATTGTAAGTACGTCCGGGATCATCTCCAACCAGAACAGGCGGAGCGGGAGAAGTCCACCTTCGAACTTGGCCTACAAGCTCTAATTCACCAGCAGCCATCGACCTAATCTTTGAAGTTGGAACATCAATCGTCAACTGCATTTTAGTTCCAGTTACCCACATCGCTGCTGCAAATACTACTGAGCCTATTGCTGGTCCAAAAATAAGTAACGCCGCGATAACGAGTGCTTCCGTATCTTCTGCCGATTTACCCACCTCCAATCCTGCGTACACTGAAGCCATCGTTGCTGGAATTGAATACAAAACAAGAATACTCATGAATACGCCGTCAAGAGAGAAGCTTGCAGGCTTTGGAGTGCCTACGACGGTAGGATGTTCTGGAATAATTCCGCTATCGTCTGGCCCATATGGGTCTACTTTGTCCCAGTATTCTGGACCAGGGGCTTGGAAAACCCATCCTCTATCGTCTCTTTTTGGGCTATGAGAATATTTGCCAGTCCAGAAACTTCCTGTGGAACCTCCAGTTTCAGAACGGTGGACAAAATCTCTGGGTTTCTCCTCTATCCTGATTTTTTCAAATTCTTTTTGTAATTTTGTAGGAGTCAGCCACATACCAAGTAAACAGCCTGGGACGACAAAAATCCCACCTGCAGCCACTGATGTCCAATTATTTGAGGCCAAAGCTCCTATGCTTCCAATTAGCCCAAAGACTATCAAAAGCAAGGAAAAAATCCAAGGAATAATCACAAATCCACTTGGAGGGGTGAAATCAAAACCCCCTCCACCCCCAAATCGGACTGTTGTCGTGTCCACCATGGTAATGTCACCATATAGAATGAGATTAAGGTTAGCCCGGACAATTGAAATTTAATCTCTGGGTGTGAGATGCGTGAATGAGTACTGGAGTGGCGTTACTGAACTGGATGGGGCCGATGCTGAGGAACATTGGTTTGCAGTAGAGCCAGAGGTTTCAATCAGAGTAATGATTTGGAAACCTAAAGGGGTGGGTGATCCATCCAATGGAACGATCGTGATGGTCCCGGGGTGGGGTTCAATGTTCGAGGGATGGCGTCCCCTTGTCTCAGAGTGGGTGAAGAGTAGGCATCTGATCTACATTGAGACAAGAGAGAAGGCTAGCTCTAGAATCAGCAGGAAGATTTCAAAGTCTGACTTCTCGATAGAAAGGCACTCCAAGGATATAGCAACAGTCCTAGAGATACTGAATATCGATCATTCTAGTATCGACTGGTACTCCTCTTCCCTTGGTTCGACTCTGTTAATCGACGCATACCAGAGAGGTGAGTTGGGTGGCAGGAGCTCTGTGCTGCTGGCCCCGAACCCCGATTTCAAATTCCCACTGTGGTCCCGAGCGATAATCTACTCCCCCCTCCCCATGTTTGCATTCAGGAAGATGGTGGGCTTCGTCGCCTGGGTCGTAGACAAGCGGACTAAGGAGGAGGGTCAGAAGGTTCGTTATCGCAGGGCACTACTGGCCCAGGACGTGCCTAGGATGCTGCTTTCAGCGAGATGGAACTTGAGATACAGCCTGCCCGAGGATCTCTCTGGGATAGAGATTCCATGCGCTGTGATGACTGCCAGTTCAGATACCCTACACGATTTCAGCAAGGTACAGAGGATCGCGGACTCGATTCCGAATTGCGAGATGATTGAGGTCCCCTCAAACCAGTATGCACATGAGCCAGAAGTCCTCCGAGAGATACAAAAATTCCATTCTTCGATAGAATAAATCGCCACTTCTTCCATCGATTGTCTGATGAAGGGGGCCGGGCCGGGCGGTATCGAGTAACATGCGCGAACAGTCATCTTCCTTCGAAATCGCACGCATAGTGCGAGAGATGTCCGAAATGGTCGGAGCGAGGGTCAGAAAGTCATATCAGCCGCACTATGAGCAGATTGTAGTCAGGCTGAACCGGAAGGGAATGCCATCTACTGACCTAGTTATCGTTAGGGGGCTCAGGGCTTACTGCTCGAATCGAGATAGGCCCATGCCCACGCAGCCTTCTCAATTTGCAATGATCCTGAGGAAGCATCTGAACAACTCCAGGTTGGTCGGAGTCAGGCAATATGGATTCGATAGGGTGATTCAGATGGACTTCGAGCATGGAGGAGGACGATTGAGTCTGATTATCGAGTTATTCCGAGATGGCAACGTACTCCTTCTCGATCAGGAAGGCGTGATCATCAGACCCCTGACTCATGCCAAGTATGCCAGCCGGTCTCTAAAGAAGGGCGTGGCTTACGCGCCCCCTCCGGAGGCAATAGATCCAAGGGAGCTCTCTGGAGAGTCCCTGAACGAGATTCTTTCGAGCAGCGATCATGCCTTGATTAGGACCCTTGCGTCGAGAGTGAATCTTGGAAGAATCTATGGAAGTGCAGTATGCTCAATAGCTGGGATTCACGAGGATTCGGAATCCAATTCCCTTACTGAGGAACAGAAGTCTTCACTGGACATCGCTCTCTCCAAAATGCTCGATGATCTGGATCAGGGGGAGGGAGGCAACATCTGGCTATCCGACCATGAGTCAAAGGATGCATGGAACTCGGCAGAGAACGAGTCTGATAGAGACTCAGCAGCGGCTGGAATAATCGAATTCTCCCCCATAGAACTACCCTCGATGGATGAAAGTATGAGGGAGTCGACTACTAGGTTGTCAGATGCATACGACTTCATATTCGGCTCACATGATGCTGCAGCATTCATTCGCAGGGAAGAAGAGAAGTTAGTAGAAGCGGGCGATAGAGCAGAGGACGAGAGTTCCAAGCTTTCGAGGAGAGCATCTCAGCAGAGGAAGGCAATTGAGAAGTTCAATCAGAGGGCCACGATAACCCAGGAGTTAGGGAAGTCTATCCAGGATAACTGGGGTCATGTTGACAGCATCCTGACTCAACTAAACAATGCCGTCGAGGAAAGGGGATGGCTGGACATCGCAGACATCGCTCACGAGGTTGAGTGGCTGGATAGCGTGGATCCGGCAAAACACACGGTGGTAGCCTTCCTTCCGGATGAGGATGGAGAGCCCGGTGCTAGTATCACTCTAGAGGCAACAAAGACTGTACATCAGAACGCACAGAGGTACTTCGAGGAGGCCCGAGCTCAGAAGAACAAAATCAAGGGAGCTGTGGAAGCACTTGAGAAGACCGAGAGGTCGAAGAAAACTGCAGACAAGAAGGCTGCGAAGGAAGCTGCTTCGGGGAAGCTCAGAGGTAGGAAGAGAGCAAGGAGGTTCTGGTTCGAGAAGTATCGCTGGGCAATACTATCTGGTGGGCACCTGCTTATCGGGGGGAAGGATGCAAAGGGAAACGACGTGCTAGTGAGGAAGCATCTCTCCTCGAGTGACCTGTACTTCCATGCAGATCTCCACGGTGCTCCCTCATGCTCGCTAAAGCTCAAGGACGGTTTGGTTCCAAGCAATTCTCAGGAGGGGCTCATTCCCAAGGGGGTCGCTTCCATGCAAATCTCCCAGACACTGGGAGAGGGTTTGGATGACGCGCGCGAATTGGACGATTCAGTGATTTCCGAGGCTGCTCAAATGGCTGTTTGCTGGTCTAGAGCATGGGGGAGCGGTGGGGCTGCAGCAACTGCATTCCATGCCAGATCCAGCCAGGTTTCCAAAACCACGGAGACTGGGGAGTCATTGGCAAGGGGGTCCTTCGTTGTAAGGGGCGAGAGAAGCTGGCACAAAGACGTCCCCCTCGAGATAGCAATAGGACTGGCCGTAGTGAATGGGGTCCCGATGCCGGTTTCAGGAGTTCCAAGTACCATCTCAGAAATCTGCGAAAGATGGGCAAGAATATCTCCTGGGAGAGAGAAGAAGGAAGCAGTGGCGAATAGGATCTCAAAATCAACAGGGCTATCTCAGGAGGATGTACTGTCCTGTCTTCCACCAGGGGGCTGTTCAGTAGAGGATAAAGGGCTAGTTAGCCCCTGACTGGATATTCCACTCTGGCGCAGTGATTGCGAACATTACGGAGTCAGTGAAGCGATCATACAACCATTCTCTGTCCTTTGAAACTCCCTCCAAGCGCAAACCCAGCCTCTCTGCTACTGCTCGACTAGGATGATTGTCCGCTGCAACCTCGATAACCGATCTGTGTAGTTTCAAATCAACAAAGCAGTGTTCTATGACCCTCCTGCATGACTTGGTAATGATCCCCCTGCCAGATGAGGACTCGGAAACCCAATATCCCAATCCGAAGCTCCTATTGTCCCAGTCTACCCAATTTAGACTGACTACGCCAACGAGTTCGCCGTATTTACGAATCAAGTAAACCCAGTTGAAGTTCTTGTCATCTCTTATCCGACGAATCATCGCTAACTCGTCATCCACTGAATTGACGTCATCCAGCCATGGGAGCCACTCCCTGAGATATTCTCGGTTCTCATCAACAGTAACGAAGAGTTCTCTGGCGTCTCCCTCAATGGGAGCAAGCAATTCTAGCCCGTCCTCGACCATCAATGAGCTGGAAGGTAGAGGAGGCGGGGAATCAGGGTCATCCGGCCATCCGATTGGCTCAGGCATCAAGCACCGCAATGAATCGGGCGTTTTAGTGGTTCTAATTCAGCGGCAACGCTTCAAGTGGACTGCCTCATGCGAGGCCATGGGCGGAAACGGAGAGTCCGGTAACTGGACATACGGGGACTACCTGAGGCTTCACGAGTTACTGGAACTGCAAGGAGACGAAAGGGGAATTTCTGCAGATGAAATGCATTTCATCATCGTTCACCAGACTTTCGAGCTCTGGTTCAAGCAAATAATTCGAGAACTCGCAGAAACCAGAGAGATTTTGGATCAGGTCCCCGTTCCTGAGGATGATATTCCAAGGGCCGTAAGTCACCTGGAGAGGACGACTGAGATTTTTCGACTAATGGCGAACCAATGGACGGTTCTCGAGACTCTGACCCCACAGGGATTCCTAGCCTTCAGAGACGGATTGGGCACCGCATCGGGGTTCGAGTCTTTTCAGATGCGTGAGTTCGAGGCACTCCTAGGTCTTGAGACGGAAGACCGAATGTTCGGTATGGACCCGATTAAGACATTCAGAAAGCTATCCGAGAGAGGGGGGAAGGACGAGGAGGTGCTGAAAAGGCTAGAAGAGCAGATGCGGAAATCCTCCCTATTCGAGTCACTCATCAAATGGATTGAACGGACGCCCATTATGGGTTCTTCTTTCGACGGTGATGATGACAAAGATGTGGTGAGAGCATATGTGGAGGCGCATCTGGAATCTCATCTCAAGATGGGGCAAGATGCCTTGGAGAGAATGTCCGATTTGGACACGGAGGGAGCAGATAGGATGAGAGAAAGAATAGACTCATCACATCAGTCTGCAGTGTCTTTCTTGATTCCTGATGGGGAGATTAGTCGTTCTAGAGCAGGTCTTCTTTTCATTGAGTCATATCGAGAGTTGCCACTTCTGACCTGGCCGAGAAAGCTCATCGACGCGTTTGTCGAGTTAGAGGAGTCAATGGCAAAGTGGAGGCACGACCATGCACGAATGGTAGAAAGAATCATTGGAAAGAGGACTGGCACAGGTGGGACAAGCGGAGTGGACTACTTGGATGCAACAGCCAGATACCGAATTTTCAAGGACCTGTGGGAAGTTAGGACGATACTCGTTAAACCGCAGAATAGACCTGACCTGATTAATGCAGAATTCTACGGTTACACTGTCGATTCGTGAGTCCTGAAGACAGAATTGCATCGTGCCATTGAAGGCTAGGTCGTCAGTGGGCGGTTCATGTCCGTCCCAGTAATCTGTGCTTATGCACGAACTCCGGTGGGAAAGTTTCGAGGTTCGCTTTCCCAGTTCAGTGCTGTTGAACTGGGCATCATGGCTGTAAAGGAAGTCTGTATTAGATCGGGAATAGATCCTGCCGGAGGAGTGGTGGATCAAGTGTACATGGGCCAAGTTCTGCAAGCAGGATGCGGGCAGGCACCAGCTCGTCAAGTGGCTATAGGAGCGGGGTTGCCGGTAACTACCCCCTGCACTACAATCAACAAAGTGTGCGGCTCAAGCCTGAAGGCTGCAATGATTGCTGCCACAGAGATTAGGGCAGGAGTATCGGAAGTTGTGATTGTAGGAGGGATGGAGTCAATGACCAATGCACCACACATTGCTCGGAATGTAGCCAAAGGACAAGACGTCCCCTTTGGTTCTCTTGAGTCTGTACTAATTGGAGACGGACTGAAGGACGCATTTACTGGAGAGTCAATGGGCAATACTGGGGAGACGGTAGCAGAGGAGCATGGAATTACCAGAGAAGAGTCTGATAAATTCGCAGTCCGCTCACACTCCATGGCCAACGAAGCATGGGAGAAGGGATGGATTAGCGAAGAGGTTTTTCCTGTCGGTTCTCTATCTATTGACGAAGGAATTCGGCCAGAGACGAATGAAGAGATTCTATCATCTCTCAGGACTGTTTTCTCAGAGGACGGTCAAGTCACCGCAGGAAACGCCAGTCAAGTCTCGGATGGGGCCTCTGCAGTATTGATTGCTTCAGAAGAGAAGGCAAAAAGAGAAGGTTGGCCAATCTTGGCAAGAATTGTGGATTATGCCACATCCGGAGTGGAGTCCAACAGAGTGATGTCCGCGCCGATCCCTACTGTCAAGAAATTGTTGAAAATCACTGGTATGAGATTGGAAGATGTGGACATTTTGGAGCATAACGAGGCTTTCGCTTCTGCTTCATGCGCGATTAGGGACTCATTAGGAATTCCCGATGGATCATTCAACCCGCATGGAGGGGCAATTGCCATCGGACACCCACTCGGGGCTACCGGAGCTAGGTGCCTGATGACTTTGGTTAATGCCATGAGAAGGAGAGGATCGAGGAGGGGGATTGTGACAGTTTGTCTTGGTGGAGGAAACGCAGTAGCGATGATGGTGGAGTGCCCTTAGCCGGGTTTTGGTTCTCCCATACCAGTCATAGACCTTATTTGGGGGTCTCCGGTCGACCGCTTCGATGGTTGAGCCAGCTCGCACTCATACACGCTTCGAAAAGGCCAGAATAATCGGTGCCCGAGCGCTCCAGATTAGCATGGGAGCCCCTCTCTTCGTGACAGAGGACGAGCTACGTGAGAAGTACAGCGGGGAGTTGATTCAACTCTACGGTGTAGACGATGCAAAGGAGAAAGTCGTTCTGGACCCAATGAAGATAGCCACACTGGAGTACGAGCAGAACAAGATCCCCATTGACATTGACCCTCACTTCGGGGAAGAATGAAGCGTTATGGCCCCTTACCGGGAGCGATAGCAATTGACTAACTGGAAGTACTCAAAGGGCCTAACAGCTTGTCTAATCGGCTTGACTGTGGTAGTAATCGGACTCGGCGGTCTAATTCGAATCTACGATGCAGGAGAGTCTTGCCCGGATTGGCCATTGTGTTTCGGGACCATCGGTTTCGATATTTCCGAGGAAGAGCAAGAGGCTTGGTACATTGAGAATCCAGATGAGGTGGATTCTAGAGGATCTGGACATAGATACACTACTTTCCAGATATTCACAGAGTGGTTCCACAGGATTCTTGCAGGTCTAGTTCTGGGGCCTCTGGTTATTCTCAACTGGTACATGCTGAGAGGAGGCGATGAGAAAGTCAAGTTCGCATCCACATTGACTGTTGTCCTAATTGTCTGGCAAGGTGCCATTGGGTGGCTGACAGTCGAAATGGACAATCTCCATTGGAGTGTAGCCCTTCACCTAAGCTCTGCATTGGCTTTTACCATGAGCATGTTTTGGTTGTGGTTAACTCTCACTAGAATGGAGGAAGGGCTTCCTGAGTGGTTAAGGTTTGATTACTCGATCTCTAAGAAATGGAAAGTCAGAGTAGGATTGTTGTCATTAGGGGCGTTCGTCTCAATTTTCTCTGGGACCTTCGTTTCTACGACTCCCGGTGCAAATTTCGGATGCGGAGTGGACGGCTTGCCCGATTCCTGGCCCCTATGTAATGGAAAAATTATAGATTCAGTAGAGGATGTTGTCGCTCAGTCACAGATCATACACAGATGGTTTGTCGGTCTGATGCTAATCGCACTGATTTTCGCATCATATTCGATTTCCAACGAGCAGTCAGAGAATAATGTCCTTAGGAACTGGATTTGGGGCTCAACTTTCTTATTCTTTGTCAATACATCCATTGGTGCGATTTATGTTCTATCCTGGGATTTGGAAGAAGGATTCTTTGAATTCCTCTCATTAGTACACCTCATGATGGCTTCACTGACTTTCGTCACTATGGCCATATCTTGGATCGGATGCTCGATCGCTGAGGATGGGTGATTCAGATTCTTCATTCCATCAAAGACTACTTCTCATTGACTAAGCCAAGAGTGGTGGTACTTCTACAAATTACAGCGATATGTTCAGTGATAATTCATGATTCAATGGAAGGAGATTTTGGTTCCGACTCGATTCAGACAATGCTGGTAGTTCTGATTGGAGGGTATCTAACTGCGGGGGGCGCCAATGCGATCAATATGTGGTACGATAGAGACATAGATCCCAAGATGGCCCGAACCTCCGGAAGAGCTATTCCATCTGGTAGGGTTGAGGCGGGATCCGCGTTATTCTTCGGGATTCTTATTTCCATTCTAGGAGTCTGGTGGTTCTATGAAATGTCGAATGAAGTAGCCGCCTTCTGGTCGGCTTTCAGCGTTCTATTCTACGTTCTGATTTACAGCATTTGGCTGAAAAGAAGGACTCCGCAGAACATCGTAATTGGAGGAATTGCTGGTTCGACCCCCCCAGTAATAGGATGGTCCGCTTCTTCGGAGGACCTGTCTATCTCAACCGATTCAATGGCTTCTGTACTAGAGTCGGTGATTGAACTCGGTAGTCCAATGCCATGGTTCTTGTTCGTCCTTATCTTCCTGTGGACTCCACCACACTTCTGGGCCTTAGCACTGTACAGATCCGAAGAATATGCAGAAGTAGGAGTCCCAATGCTGCCTAATGTGAAAGGGCCTGAACGTACTCTTTTGGAGATGAAGGTTTACTCAATTCTGCTGGTCCTTTTGTCGCTAGCGGCTCCCACAACTTTAGAGGCAGTCAAAATTGAAGATTGGAGTTACCACGTCCTGAGTTGGACGATTCTAGGATTGAGTCTTTGGTACGCTTCCACGGTTTGGAGGATAGACATTTCAGAGGAGCCCGATGAAACAGGTAGGATCTCCAGTGCTGCAACTTCTTTCTTCGTCTCGATGCTATACCTTGCACTGATGTTCGTAGTTCTTGTAACTGGGAGTTTTGGACAATTTGGAGTCGTTATTGGAGCAATCATAGCCACTGTTTTCGTGACTAGGACGGAGTTGAAATCTACCACATAGTCCCGATGGTTTGAAACACCAAACGAACCATGGGGGGGGCACGGGTGAGACAATGGAAGAGCATGACCTAATCTACGACTGGAATGATATCGACTACTCGATAGATCGGGACGAGTCGGATCACCCGCATGAGCTGTGGTTCGACGATGAGACTCTTCGAGACGGTTTGCAGAGTCCTAGCGCGAGAAACCCAACAATCGAGCAGAAAATAGAATTAATCGACTACATGGAGAAGCTAGGTATCCAGAAGGTGGATCTAGGTCTTCCCGGAGCAGGACCCTTCCACATAGACCATATTGATTCAATGCTAAATCATATGGGGGAAAATGGATATAATCTCAGACCCGGATGTGCTGTGAGGACAGTTGTCTCAGATATCGAACCACTGGTGGAGCTACAAGCAAAGCATGAGAGGCAGATCCAGGCGAGTGCATTTCTGGGAACTAGCCCGATTAGACAGTTTGCCGAAGGATGGACTATGGGGAGAATAATGGAGACCGCTGAGAAAGCGGTCACCTTCGCTGTGGACAACGATATCCCAGTGATGTTCGTAACAGAGGATACCACGAGGAGCAAGCCGGAAGAAATCAAGCAGGTGTACGCGAGGGCGATAGAATTGGGAGCAGACAGAATTTGTGTTTGTGACACGTGCGGACACGTTACCCCGAATGGAGTTAGAAGGCTCCTAGAATTCATCCAGGAAGAGGTCATTCCCGACTCAGGAGTCAAAAGGAGAGAGATAGAGGTAAACTGGCATGGGCATCAAGACAGAGGCCTAGGAGTTGCGAACAACCTAGCTGCATACGAGGCAGGTGCTGATGTGATTCACGGAACGGCTCTAGGAGTAGGCGAGAGAGCAGGTAACGCACCCCTGGACCAGACACTTGTGAATCTGAGCCTGATGGGAGTTATCAAAAACGATCTCACCGCGCTGAACAAATATACAAGAAAGGCTCACCAGTATGTGGAAGTGGCTCTTCCGCATAACTATCCGGTCTTTGGAGAGGATGCCTTTGAGACAGGAACTGGCGTTCATGCTTCGGCGGTGATCAAGGCGATGGACAAAGGAGATGACTGGTTGGCGGATAGAGTCTACTCCGGCGTCCCTGCTGGAGACTTCGGACTACAGCAGGTAATCAGGATCGGGCATATGAGCGGAAGATCAAATGTGATTCACTGGCTGAAAAGAAATGGTTACGAAGCAGAAGACGATCTAGTTGCACATATGTTCGATGTGGCAAAGAGTCAGAGAAGGATGATGACCGACGAAGAGGTTCACGATGCAATTTCTGAATTCAAAGCCATGTAGTTAGAGAGCACAGTTATACGGGGGTAAATTCCTCGAAGAGCATGAGGGGAAGGCTAGTTGCTATTTCGGTACTGATTGCACTGGTGATGGTCTCATCATCAGTTCAGGCACAAGATGAGACAGAAGAAGAGGACAACGTGATTATCGATGTAGTACTACCACTCGCACTAGCGTTCATCATGTTCTCACTTGGTTTGGGACTAACCATAGGTGACTTCGCCTTGGTTTTCAGCGAGCCGAAGGCATTTACAATCGGGATAGTGAATCAGATGCTGGTACTTCCAATTGTGGGTTTCGCTATAGCAAGCTTTGCCGATCTAGACGGGGAGCTCGCTGTGGGTCTGATGATTCTAGCATGTTGCCCTGGTGGAGTCACGTCAAACATTCTGACGAAGTTAGCAAAAGGAGATACTGCGCTTTCGATTTCCTACACAGCAGTTGTTTCGGTTGTGTCCGTGATTACGTTGCCATTGGTGGTTGGCCTCTCAATGGACCATTTCATGGGAGAGTCCGCGCCGAGCATAGACATCATTGGTCTTGGAATTACCATGTTCCTGCTAACTACTCTTCCCGTGGCTATTGGAATGTCCATCAGGGCTACCAAGCCTAGTACAGCAGAATCTATCGATAGGGGAGTCAGCCTGACCGCAGCGGTTCTGTTTGTGATAATCGTCCTAGCAGCAATAGCTAGTGAGTGGGATACTCTGATGGACAATATCGGAACTCTAGGCCCATCTGTGGTGGCACTAAACGCCCTTATGCTCACTATCGGTTACCAGAGTGCGAAATTACTCAATCTTGAGCCCTCAAGGGCTACTACTGTTTCGATTGAGAGTGGAATACAGAATGCGACTGTAGGAATTACCGTTGGAGGTCTTATTCTTGCTTCTCCGAGTGGGGGCCTATCTACACTGAGCTTACCTTCAGGAGTGTATGGGGTTCTGATGTATCTCGTCATAGCACCCTTCGTGTATCACAGAATATCCTCTTCTGGAGACTCTGAGAACTCGGATAATTGACTAGCAACAAAGACGAACGGCTATATTCTCTGGTTTATCTAAGTAGCATGTGAGAGTCGCCATATTGGTATTGTTGATGGTGACCTTCTCCCCTGCTGGGCATGCTCTAGGAGGAGAAGAGCCTGAGGAAATACCCACTGTAGTTTTGGAAGATATCTTGGGGACATACTCAAGATCGGTCCAGATTGCGTTCGATAGGGTTTCTGATATCGACTCGTATGAAGAGGCAGAGTTGGTCGTAGTAGATTCCTGGCTGGTCGTGACTGGAATCCCGATTGAGGAGCATCGATGGACGGCAGCGGAGCCTGAGGATAGCGAGCCAGTAGAGCATCTCAGGGGATCCTACATATGGACTTTCGAAGATTCTACAAATGGACTCGAACAACTGAGGAATTCATTTCTGAAGGGTGAGATTGAGTCTTTCTCACCCCTATTGGATAAGTCAGTCTCTACGAGATTCGAGCCAAATGATCCATTCTACGATGATCAATGGCATCTAAACAACACTGGACAAACTAGCGGGACGTCGGGCGAGGATGCTAATGTAACTGCAGTCTGGAACTCGTACAATGGTTCGGGAGTCGTGATCAGTGTGATTGACGACGGTGTGGAGCATTCTCACCCTGACCTTACTACCAACTACCTCTCTCAGCACTCCTATGACTGGTGCGGAGATGATCCGGATCCGGACCCGAACTCCTGGGACGGGCATGGAACGGCGGTAGCCGGAGTAGCAGCAGGAACCGGAAACAATTCAATCGGAGTAACAGGTGCTGCATTCGGGGCAGATATCGCTGGCCACAGACTGATTTCGTGTGGTTTCACGGACTCTACAGCTGCAGATGCTCTTAGTTATGATAATGGAGACATAGATATCTACTCAAACTCCTGGGGACCCTACGACGATGGGAATAGACTCGAAGGACCTGGGCCTATAACCGTTGCAGCCATTGAGGATTCGATATACAACGGAAGGTCCGGGCTCGGAAACATATACACATGGGCTGCTGGGAATGGACTTGAAGCTAATGACAATTCTAACTACGACGGGTATGCAAGCCTAAGGTATGCGATTGCAGTGGCAGCTATTACACACTACGGGGATCAATCGTGGTACTCTGAACCTGGAGCAAACATTCTAGTTACCGCTCACTCCAATGGTGGGACGCCCGACTATGAGGGGATAACAACCACGGACATTACGGGAACAGGAGGATACAGCGGAGGTGACGTGACCCACGACTTCGGGGGAACGTCTAGCGCCACCCCCCTTGTCTCTGGAGTCATAGCTCTGATTCTGGAGTCGAATCCGGATTTGACATGGCGTGATGTCCAGAATATCCTCGTCCATAGCTCTAGGAAGAACGACGAAAACGATTCTTCTTGGTCCGTGAATGGGGGAGGTCTTACGGTCTCTCACAAGTACGGATTCGGAGCAGTGGATGCAGGTGCAGCGGTGTCATTGGCTGAGAATTGGACAAGCAGCGGAGAGGAGGCGAACGCTACTTTTGGACCTTTTACAGAGAATCTCGCTATCGACAACGGACCAAGCGAATGGACCGAGTTCAACCTCTCGGTACCAATTGACTTGAGCCTAGAGTCGGTAGACGTAATTGTCGATATCACTCACACTGCCCGGGGCGAGTTGGACATCGTTCTGGAGTCACCTAGTGGCCACCAGTCGTGGCTTGCGGAAGTTCATGATGACAACAATGCAGACTACTCGAATTGGAGGTTCGGGACGGTCCAGCACTGGGACGAGTCCTCTCAGGGTAATTGGACCCTGAAGGTTCGAGATTCGGTCACGGGATCTAACTCCGGGACTCTGAACTCATGGGAGTTGATTTTCCATGGAGTCGGAAATGTTACAGACACAGATGGCGATGGATGGCCCGACTACAACGATGTAGACGATGACAACGATGGCTGGGGAGACATAGACGAGATGTCTTGCTCTACCGATCCTCTGGATAACTCATCAACTCCTTCGGACACTGACTTGGACGGAGTCTGCAACTACCTTGACTCTGATGATGATGGGGATGGAGTCGATGACTCAACCGAGCAAGCTTGCTCAACGGACCCTCTGGATAACTCATCAACTCCTTCGGACACTGACTTGGACGGAGTCTGCAACTACCTTGACTCGGACGACGATGATGATACTTGGAACGACTCCACGGAGCTGTCATGTTCAACTGACCCTCTGGATTACTCATCCACTCCGTCGGACACTGACTCGGACGGAGTCTGCAACTACCTTGACTCGGACGACGATGGGGATGGCCTGAGTGATGTGAATGAGACTTCGGTGCATTTGACGGATCCACTCGATTCTGACTCGGACGACGATGGATTGGATGACTATCAGGAAATTGTAATCTACGGGACCAAGGCAATTGACAATGACACTGATGATGACGGGCTTGATGATTATCAAGAGGTAATGGTCCATAGCACGAATCCACTGTCATACGATTCTGATACTGACGGAATTAGCGATTATGACGAAATAGTTGTTTGGTTCTCAGACCCCCTGACCTTTGACGCAGACAACGACTCGGACGATTACTATCATTTCCAAGACTGCGATGATGATGATCACGAGGTGAATCCTGGGATGTTAGAGGCACTCAATGGAAAGGATGACAATTGCGACGGTCTTGAAGACGAGGGCTTCAATGATTCAGATGTGGATGGAGATGGATTGTCGGACTGGGAAGAATTCCACATCCATGGAACAAACCCAGAAGATTCTGACTCGGATGGGGATGGAATACTAGATCAACAGGAGTTGGAGTTCGGCAGTAATCCGTTGGTAGTTGATCTAGATGCGGATGGTGATGGAGCTTACTGGTTCGATGACTGTGATGACAACGATTCGAGTTTTGCACCGGACGTGACTGAGTCCCTAGACGGACTAGACAATGATTGTGACGAAGACATAGACGAAGACTTCTTCTGGATTGATACAGATATGGATGGATTGACCGACTATGCAGAGTATCACCAATACTCTACGGATCCTAATGACGGGGATTCTGACGGAGACGGACTCCCCGATGGGACTGAATTGAATGAGTTCATGTCTGACCCGCTTATTGCGGATCCTGACTCTGACCTAGATGGCTGGTACCATTTCCAAGACTGTGACGATGATGACTTCGAAAGGGCTCCTGAGCGTCCTGAGGAGCTAGATGGAAAAGATAACGACTGCGATGACTTAGTGGATGAGGACTTCTATGAAAGAGATACTGATGGTGATGGCCTAAGTGACTATTCCGAGTATCACAACTACAGTACATCATTCGATTCTGTAGACACGGATCAAGACGGAGTAGACGATGGAACTGAGATTGCTCGTGGCCTTTCTAGTCCGTTATTCACGGACTATGACCGAGATAATGACGGATTCTACGAGTATGACGATTGTGATGATCTAGTCGGAAGTACATACCCTGGTGCTGTCGAACAGTGGAATGGCGTTGATGATGACTGCGACGGCGAAGAGGATGAGTTTGTGAACAGGCTAGAGCTAGTCTTGTCAAATTACGATAAGTCATCGGGCACTGTTTTCCTGGAAAACGGGAATATATACGATGGCCCTAGGACATATAGTTCGATACCGGTTACCTGGGATTCAGCGAATGAATCCTTTGAAATCACAGTATCTGGGATTCAGTCATCGGTTGACGCCATAGTCACTTGGTCTATGAGTGGTTATTCTCTAGAAGTCAACACCAGTCAAGATGGGAAGACTGTAATTCTGATGCCAATCCATTGCAGAGATACAGAGGAAAATATGCAGATACAATTCTGTGATGAGGGGTCGTCAATTCAGAAATTAAAAGCGGTCGTCTCAGAAGACAGTTACTACACTGAGATCGAGTGGAATATCATGGTGACTATTTGGGTAGAGCCTCAATCAGAGAATTGGCTTTTCTCGATTATCTCCAGCCCAACAGGAATAATCGGGATAGTCACTTTCCTAATTGCCCTCTCTGCAGGAGGATTCCTGATTGGCCTGAGGATTTCGAGGGCTAAAGAGTTACAAGATGCCCTCGAAGCATACGGAGTCAGTCCAGAGAGACTGGCCATCAGTCCCGAGAACAAGGGTATGGTTTTGCCTTCTGCTCCAGATGTATCATGGTCGAACGATGAAAACTCATAGTCAAGAGGGCAAAAGAGTAGTCATCAGTTGTCTTCCTCCTCGTCCGTCGAACCTGCTGGACCCCATTCTGCATCTGGGGATCCTCCAGACCACTCTCCAAATACTGCGATGTCCTCGACATCATCGTCTTCCCTCCATGGAGGCTCTCCATCTGAACCACTGATTATCAGGCAACCCTCATCATCGAGCCTCCTCTTCAGAGTAGATACTCCTCGCTTGACTGGCAATAGATGGCCAATTGGAGAGCCTGAGTTCACGAACGGATGTGTTGCTGAGCTGATTAGGAGTCCTCGTATGGGAGACTGGACGTCATGCTGAACACCTGGAAGCTCTGGATCGGTAATAGTCGCAACGATCTCCCCTTCCTCGACGAAGCTTCCAGCGGGTGCCAAGACGTCCAGTAGGCCCCCTTGATCGGAACGAATCCAGACCGATCCCGATGCAAGAATCCTGAACCTCGGTTTGCTAGGATAACCTGGAAGCATTCTGAGACTCCTTAGAAGATTGATTATCCCATACATGGAAATCTGAACTGACTCCGGATCTGCCTCGTCCGAACCCCCTCCTTCGTAAGTGATGCAGGCTATTCCCTCCTGATTGGCAACTCTCCTTAGGGACCCTCTTGGCCCCTCGCTATCTAGAATAGTCTCTATTCCAAAGGACCTTGCAATTCGATTGCTGCTTGCATGCGCTAGATTTGCTCTGATCTGGGGGATGTTTGTCCTTCCCTTTGCTGCGGAATGGAGATCAACCACATAATCACTGCTTTTGATGACATTGCTCCATAGTTTGTAGGCTACTCTTGAGGTGGTATTACTGTCGGACTTTCCTGGAAAGCACCTGTTCAGATCCCTCCCATCCGGGAAGTCTCGAATCATCCTCCGATATCCGGGAAGGTTGACTATGGGTACGATTCGGATTGTTCCAGCCAATACACCAGCGTCTATGACTCGGTCTTCTCCCATGAAGTTGGGTCCGCATAGGTAAGTTAGAGCCAGTGGCCCTACAAGTTCGTCTCCATGTATTGCACCTAGAAGAGTTACTACAGGACCAGGCCTTGAGCCGTGAATGATGCTTATGGGGACTGGCCAAGATTCTCCGATTTCAACATCTAGGAGTTCGTACTCCATGTGTCTAATTGTTCCTGGTTTTATCCTCTTTCTCATGAATACATGATTCTTCGTTCCTTCCTTTCGAGACCATTTAGAAGGGCTCTCCCCCACTTCTCCCAGAGCCTTCTCTATCTCCTTTCTTCGCTTCATGGGAATCTGATTAGCTATCTTGATTGGAGCGAATCTTCGCTTCTTAGCGCGGGGAGGGAGTTTGGATTCCTCTGCATCTGCGGCTGGAATCGAATTGGCCTGTTCGTCTTCTGGCACTGTTGGCCCGAGGGATTGGCAAATTAATACAATGCGGAGTGAAGTTTTGGGAAAATTCAATTCAGAATGACCCCTAACCACGGTCATGGGCGAGCGAGAGGGGCTTTCCGTTCAGGAGATTCATGCCCCGACGAGTATTTGCTTTGGTTGCGGTCCCTCTAACGAGGATGGGCTGAGAATCAGATCATTCAGGTCAGAAGATGGCCTAGAAATGGAATTTACTCCTGACGAGAGTCATCAGGCATTCCCTGGCATGATTAATGGAGGGATTATCGGGACACTTCTTGACTGCCATGGAAACTGGACTGCGGCGATTGCACTAATGGACAAGGCAGGAGATACCGAGCCTCCATGCACTGTAACTGCATCATACAGTATCAAACTGAGGCGTCCGACCCCACTGGGAAGTACTCTAATCGTCAAAGGAGAAGTAACTGAGATTGGAGATGACAGGGCCAACGTGAAGATGTCCCTCTCTGCAGATGGAGAAGTGTGCGCAACTGGAGAAGGGCTATTCATTGCAGTAAAGGAGGGTCATCCGGCCTTTCATAGATGGAGTTAATATTCACTCGGCATCCTTTAGAACGGCCGAATTAGAGTTCCCCCATGGACGACGGGGATGAGGCATCTATCTCAAGTTTAGAAGAATTCGAATTCGATGTTCGTCTGAAGAAAATGCTTCAGGAGAAATGGGGAATAAATAGTTTATTTCCCCCACAAGCGGAAGCACTTCCAAACTCCCTCAAGGGTAGGAATCTGATGCTCGCGGTACCTACTGCAAGTGGAAAATCCCTAGTTGCTCATATCACACTGGCAAACAGGCTGATTGGAGATTTGAGTGGACAAAGAGGAATTTACATCGTTCCTCTAAAGGCTCTAGCATCGGAGAAATATGAGGAATTGAAGCAGGTGTGCTCGAGCGTTGGACTGAAAGTTGGTCTGGCTATCGGGGACAGGAGTAGTGAAACCAGCCTAGTGGAAAATTCAGACGTACTAGTTTGTACTAGCGAGAAACTAGACTCGATGCTGCGATCTAAGCCCTCGCTACTGGATGACATTGGGATAGTTGTGGCAGATGAGTTTCACCTTATGCAAGATCCTTCCAGAGGTCCTACTCTGGAGATTCTACTGTCCAGAATAAGACATAGCTCATCGAGAGTACAGATCTTGGCTCTTTCTGCCACAGTAGGAAATGCACAGGAGCTGTCCGAATGGCTGGAGGCAGATTTAGTAACCTCTAACTGGAGACCAATTGCCCTCTACTCAGGTACACTGACAGGATTGGACATGAAGTATCACTCAGTAGAGAGCCCGGGAACGGATTTCATTTTACCAGAGCCTAAGCGTCTCGAAGGAGGTGTTCAGAAGAACCTCCATTCTGTGATGGACGACACTATTGGGATGGGGAAGCAGATGCTAGTTTTCGTTTCTTCGAGATCATCTGCACAGAAAGAGGCCAGAGAGCTCTCAAGTCACTTGAAGACTAGACTAGAAAATGGAGATCTTGGTTTCACTGAGTCAGTGGTTGAATCTTGGACCTCTATGTCACAGGAATTGTGGAGAGGAGAGGATGGTTCGGCCACTGTGAAGGCTCTTTCGAATTCAGTTAGAGGAGGAGTAGGTTTCCACCATGCTGGTTTGACCTCCTCCCAGAGAAAGGTGATAGAGAATGGATTCAGGAATGGAAACCTCCAGTGTATAGTCGCGACTCCAACTCTAGCACAAGGAGTAAACTTACCAGCGAGTCGGGTTGTTGTCAGAGATACCAGAAGATGGAGCACAATTGCATCGAGGAGTATGCCCCTGCCAGTAATGGAGGTGAGGCAGATGATGGGAAGAGCAGGAAGGCCTGGTTTTGATGACTTTGGAGAGTCTTTCCTAGTTTCTAAAAACATTCAGGATGAGTCGAATCTAGTAGAGCTATACCTAAGAGGAGAATCAGAACAAGTGACATCTAAGCTGGCAAATCCGAGCGCGCAACATGCCGAACAGGATGGCGCTCTACTAGCTCACATTCTGTCAATAGTTGCAACTGCTGGAATAAATGACAGAGATGGAATATCGCGGTTCCTATCGAAGACTTTCCTAGCTAGCCAGATGCCTGCAGAGACCTTGGAAGCCAGAACTGATGACGTTCTCCATTGGCTTTGCGAGAACTCAATGATTGAAAGGACTGGAGAGTCTCAGGAAGTCAAGAGGGCAATTAAAGGAAGAGTTTCAGAGTCTAGTGGAGAAGAAATGTGGGAAGATGAGATGCCATCTTGGGCAAATTCTGCTACCTCAATTCCAGGATTGGATCTTTTCAAGAAAGAAGAGGGGCGAAAACCGGTTCTATCTCCTAGAACCGGCCCAGCAATATTTGGATTCACGAAGGCTAGTGCCTACCAGGTTTCAGAGGGCTTGGTACCGGAACCAGCAGCTATGACATACTCTCCCACTTCTCTGGGCTCAAGAGTTTCGAGACTCTACCTTAATCCAATTTCAGGGAAGATAATCCATGATGGTCTGAATAGGGCAATGGAAATTGTCTCGGGTCAAGATAAGATTGGACAGGTGTCCCCTCTAACTCTCCTCCATCTGGCTTCTTGCACTCCTGACTTCCTTCCTCTGTGGCCAAGGAAGAGTGATTATGATACAATACTAGGGGTCCTGCATGGGCATGAAAGAGAGTTGTTGGGAGAATCTATGGATCTTGAACAGGAACGAAGAATGAAGGGTGCCTTAGTGGTTCAATCATGGATGGAGGAAGCCTCCTTGGATAGTATCGAAGAGGAGTGGGGGGTTCAACCCGGAGATCTCAGGAGCAGAGTCGAGTTAATGGAATGGCTGCTATTCGCGATGCGAAGAATTCTTTCAGAAGACCAAAACCTAGCGAATATCGAACGTGATGCCCACAAGACTCTGTACGATTCAATAGACGAGGTACATAGGAGAGTTAGGTACGGATGCAAGGCTGACATCCTAGGACTTGTCTTAATCAAAGGAATAGGCAGAGTTAGAGCTAGAGAGATGGCTGAAACTCTAGGAGTTTCGACCGCTTTAGACGTTTCAGAAATCACTGAAAGGGATAAGGCAAGACTCTCTGACCTTAGGGGATGGAGCCCTAAGCTCGTTGACAATCTGGTTAGATCGGCCGGGAAGTCAGTGAGAAGGTCGCGCTAATCAAATTCTTCTAGGGGACCCCATCCGAGCATATGGACTCGGAGCATCCAGTTCCCTGGTTCCCGGCATGGGGGGTTAGGTTTCCTGAACCGATTAGCAACGTGTTCTCTATCGTCTCAATCATCAATGAATTCAGACCGAGCAACAGATGGATGCTACTGGCATCCGAGGCCGCTGCGAGCGAGATGCACCTTTGGACTGCATGGTACGCACTTAGAAGAAACGAGATTTCTGGAGAAATGGTAGCCAAAACTGCAGACACTGAGTTTCTAAGACTAATCTCGGGAACTCGACAGATAAACAAGGCATTTGAGAGGTCTGGAATCTCAGTGGGTGACGAAAAGGCTTGGATAGTCATGCTACCAGATTCAGAACTAGGAGTTGGTTTCGGCGAGTTTTCGATTCCATTGGAAACGTTCAATGATTCGAATGAAGATGCTATCAGGCTCATAGAGCATCTTAGAGGGTCATTAGTCCCTGAAAGGCCCATTCCTACGATTGAGGGACTCATGAGAATTGGGAGTGAATATCGAATAGACTCGAAGATTTCGGATATTGAAGATGCGTTTCTTACACATTTATCCCTTTCAAGCCTCAGGTAAGTGATTTCTCATCAGTCATGTTGATAGACGGGTGTCCTGACAGCAATCCATAACATGCCAAAGTTCTACGGATTCGGTTCATGCATAGTTTGTAGCATTGCGTGTACATCTGGAAACTTCCTGATACACGATGGCAAGAGATACTGTACTGCGTGCTGGATAGAGAAGAACAACCCCGATCATCCGAACAAGGAAGAGGTAATGGAGAAGGTTCAGGCAACTGTGAAAGAGTGGAAGTGCGCAAAGTGGACTAGAGAAGAGGGCCCTTTGCCTCTGGGCCCTATGTCGGTAAAGAAGTGAGGGCTTAGATGGGGAATGACTTCGTTCCAGATGACTTAGATGCATCGAACTGGGAAAACCTAGAGCCCTTGACTAGGGACCTCTTGGATAGGAAATTAAGTTGTTCAGGATGCTTAGAAAATCTAATTTCAGACTCATCCAAACTAGCAGAACATGTTTCTGAGACCGGAGCACTGTTGTACATTGGGATGACATGTGACACTGAGAGCGAGGAGAAGAAAGGTAGTTTCCTAGAGTTTGTTAGCAATGTAAGGCCCAAGCTGTCTGAGTTCTCGGATTCTCTGAATAGAAGGATTGTGAATCATCCATCCGTTGATGACCTCCCTGAAAGATACGGCCTGATGCTTAGAGGGATGAGGAATGATATAGAGATATTCCGAAAAGAGAACATCCCTCTTGGTGTCAGGCAGACTGAGCTAGTAACAGAGGCTCAGTCAATAAACGGTGCTATGACAGTTGATTTCCATGGAGAAGAGATGACCTTCCCCCAGATGAGCAAATTCCTCGAATCAAACGATAGATCGGAGCGTCAGGCTGCTTGGACCGCTATGGCAGGGAGAAGGATGGAGGATAACGAGAGGCTATCGGAAATCTTCGATGAGTTGATTTCGATAAGACACCAGATCGCTCTCAACGCAGGGTTCGAAAGTTACACGCAATACATGTTCAGAGCGATGCATAGGTTCGACTATACCATTGAAGACTGTCTAGAATTTCATGACTCGGTAGAATCTGTATGTATCCCAATACTCAATGAGATTAACATGAACAGGAAAACGGGTCTTGGAATCAGCGAATTGAGACCGTGGGATGTTAATGAAAAGGGAGGCTCTGGCCCCGATATACACGGCAAAGATCCCCTAAGGCCATTCCATTCGGTTGAAGAAATGGTAGAGAAACTGTCAGAGATGTTCAATGAAATCTCAGAAGACCTAGGTGGAAAATTCGACAGACTCGTAGAAATGGATACCCTTGATCTGGATACCAGAAAGGGCAAGGCCCCAGGTGGTTACCAATACTACTTGGAGAAGAGCAGGGTACCTTTCATTTTCATGAATGCGGCTGGTTTGCAAGGTGACTTGGAGACAATGATCCATGAAGCAGGCCATGCCTTCCACTCACTGTACTGTGGCGATCTGGAGCTGATTGACGAGAGAGACTATCCTATCGAGTTCGCTGAGGTCGCATCTATGTCAATGGAATTACTAACACAACCATGGTGGGATAAATTCTACGAGGATGAAGAAGACTCCGCAAGGGCGAGGAGGACGCATCTAGAAGGAGTGGTTTTCTTGCTTCCTTGGATAGCCACAATAGACTCTTTCCAGCATTGGATTTACGCTAATCCGGGTCATTCCAGGGAGGAAAGAGCAGAGGTGTGGCTCTCAATAAGAGACAAATTCGGGTCTGACATGAACTGGACTGGTCATACAGATTTCAGAGAGGTTTCTTGGCAGCAGCAGGGCCATCTTTTCGGCGTACCTTTCTATTACATTGAATACGGAATAGCGCAACTAGGATCACTGCAGCTATGGAAGACACAAATGGGAGATCCGCAAAAGGCATTGGATGACTACGCGAATGCGATGTCACTCGGGAACACAAAGACTCTTCCGGAACTCTTTGAAGCGGCGGATCTGAAACTAGGATTCGACGAGGGACACTTCCTCTCCCTACTCGGGATGGTCGAGTTGGAGCTATCGGAATTATCTGCTTAGTCTTCGGACTCCGAGGCCTGCGCGCTAGTCACGCAGACCCTCGGATGTCACGGTAAAGACTGCCTCACCCTCGGGTAGATTAGGACTGTCAATCAGGCGAGCAATTCTACGGCCCCCCTTTGACTTCCTCAGGTAAAGACGGAATGTGCTGGCGTGTCCGACGATATGCCCTCCTACTGCTCTGGTGGGATCTCCCCACATCGCATCTGGTTTCGCCTGAACCTGGTTTGTCACCAAAACGATCGCATTCTGAACATCTGCGACCTGCTTGAGTTCCTTCATGTGTCGGTTGAGCTTCTGCTGTCTGGGAGCTAACATCCCTCTGCCGACGTACTCAGCTCTGAAGTGACTTGTCAGAGAATCGACAATGATCACTTTCACATCAATACTCTTTGCCATCCTCTTGATCTCATCGACAAGTAACATCTGGTGAGCAGAATTGTAAGCCCTGGCTACGTGTATCCTATCCAGTGCATCTTGAGGATCCATGTCCACACCTTCTGCCATCTGGGCTATTCTCTCCGGTCTGAAAGTGTCTTCAGTGTCAATGTAAACCACCTCTCCATCTAGTCCCCCCTGCTCTAAAGAAAGAATGCAGTTCACCGCTAACTGATGCCCAATTTGCGTCTTTCCACTGCCGAATTCTCCGAATACCTCTACTATTGCCTGAGTCTCGAAACCTCCACCTAGTAGTTCATCCAGAGATGAGGCTCCGGAGGTCAACTTCTGAACTCTCTTCCTCTTCTCGAGAAGTGCCACTCCACTAACGAAACCTCCAATATTCGCTAGCTTCTTTGCTCCTGCGATAATCTTGGCGGCTACTGCCTCTCCCAGTTCTGCTTGGTCTGATAGTTCAGATGGACTCATCACAGCTATCCCAAGAAGTTCCTCGAAACCTGCTTCTCGGAGCTTCTCCGCAGTTGCAGGACCCACGCCTGGGAGATCCTCGATAGTGGGCTCTGCATCGTCCACATCGATCACAATTTCTTCTTCTTCCATTTTCTCACTCGCTGTTTCTTCGCTCATCTGTTCACCAATACTTCTCTGTCGTTAATCGGGGGTATATGAACAAATGAAGGACCCCTGGTCGCTCTATGAAAGTAGTCATTCTTTGAGAATCATTGCAGTACAGCGATTTTTCACTTTCACTTTATTTTCTGGTAGCGGGTGATGGATTTGAACCATCGGTCTCCGGGTTATGAGCCCGACGAGATAACCTGACTACTCCAACCCGCTACCTCCGCGCTGGGGCCTCGATTATTTGAAGCGAGCGGGGGATAAAAAATGAGTCAGCGATGGCAACAGTATTGTGATGTCAGCATTCCGACAACATAGGAACTCACCATGGATGGTCATTTGCTAATTCAGAATGCGACCCTGATTTTGCCGAATAGGGTTGTCGAGGGAGACTTGCGTGTTTCTGGCGGCTCTATCTCGACCATAGCACCCGGAGGGGGTTTGGATGCTGGAAGTAATGAGGTAGTGATCGATGCAACGGGCTTACACTTGCTTCCAGGAGCAATCGATCCTCATGTTCACTTCAGGGAGCCTGGAAGTACCGAAAAGGAAGATTTAGAGAGCGGAAGTAGAGCTGCTGCTGCCGGAGGAGTAACCTCATTCCTTGACATGCCAAACAACAATCCCAATGCTACAAATCGCTCTACTTTGGAACGAAAAATTGCTATCGCTTCAAAGAAGTCTGTTACACATCATGGGTTCTTCATAGGTGCTACAAACGACAATATTGCAGATTTGCAAAGCGTGGAAGGAATGGATGGTGTTTGTGGAATCAAGATTTTCATGGGCAGCAGTACTGGAGACCTACTCGTTCATGAGCAAAAGCAACTGGAGAATATCTTCGCCAACACAGGGGGGATAATCGCGACCCATGCGGAAGATGAGGAACGCTTGCAGCAGCGCACTGCAGAGTTCGAACACCGAACTGACATTGCTTCTCATGCAGAGTGCAGAGATGTTGAATGCGCTTTCCTAGCCACGAAAAGAGCGGCTTCACTAGCCAAGGATCACGATCATCGTCTCCACATCGTCCATCTGACAAGCCAGAAGGAAGCAGACTGGTTGCAGAAAAATAAAGGCGATCTCATCACTACCGAGGTGTGCACCCAGCACCTGACCTTCGATCAGGATGATGTTGAGAGTCTAGGAGAGAGGGTTCTGATGAATCCGCCAATTCGTTATACGGAGGATCGAGACTCTCTTTGGAGGAGTCTGAAGGATGGCACCATAGATTGTGTGGCCACCGACCATGCCCCTCACACGCTGGAGTCTAAATCTGTGGGTTTCCCTAACGCACCGGCTGGAATGCCAGGTGTCGAGACATCGTTACCGCTAATGCTGACTCACGCATTGGATGGCAAATGTAGCGTCTCAGAAGTAGTTAGCTGGATGTGCGAGGGACCTGCCAAGGTATACGGCATTCAGAACAAGGGCTCCTTAATCGAGGGATATGATGCTGACTTGACTTTGGTGGACTTGGAAACTAAGAGAACCATAACCGATGCGGATACATGGACGAGGGTTGGATGGACTCCATACGATGGTATGGAGCTCACAGGATGGCCAAGATACACGATAGTGGATGGCGAGATAGTCCACAAAAGAGAGGAAAAAGGGGCACTACGTGGATTGCCGGTTGCACTACCAGGCTCAGTGGGTAGAGCACTAAGGTTCGGTTAGTGGCTCTAGCTAGTCCTCGCAACCCTCTGCTTCTGACTCGTTGCATGGGTGTGTCTCTGTCTCTTCAGATGACTCTTCTGAGTCCTCATCGACTCTATCAGGTTCATCGGAGACATAGTTGTACTCTACTGGCTCATTTCCGGGAAGTTCCAACTCGACCATCATTTGTAGGTCGGTCGTCCTATGGACTGTAGCTCCGCCAGCTGAGAAGGCGTAGACGTAGTCCCCCATGAACATCGATCTCCTGATGTTCGTCGAGCCTGACCACCAACTTGACAGGCCCTCCTCGTTGTAGAACTCAGAGTGCTCAACCTCGCCATGATTTGATAGGGATCCGTTTTCGGTATCGATGTTGATCATCTTGAGCATCGAGACGTATTCATACCCGTAATGAGAGTAGACCTTACCCTCGATCTCAATCTCGTCGTAGACGTACCTGTGAGTGGACAGTGGGACTGCCAAAAGTGACTCAGGAGCCCAGAAGGTGAATGCCTTGTGCTCGTAAGTTGCTTCGGAGTAGGACCAAGACCAGCCGCAGGTCATGATGTCCTCGCAGTTCTCGTCGACGTAAGCAGGAGTGAGTGGAAGAGTATCCGATAGACTCGGATTACTGGTGTCACTGACATCGAAAAGGGAGACTTGTGTAATGGACCAATCAAGACCGAGCCCATCCGCTCCTCCAGCTATTCCAATGGTGAGCAGGTTGTCATCGTCAATTGGATGGATGTAAGTTGACACTCCGGGTACGTGCAGTTCCCCCAGAACAATAGGGTTGTAGGGGTCGGAGAGATCGATGACCCATAATGGGTCAATGTTCATGAAAGTCACTAGGTAGCCCCTATCTCCGACGAATCTAGCACTCCAAATCGTCTCTCCTTCTGCAATATCTCCGAGGAAGCCGATTTGATCGAGCTTCCCTTCTCCATCGTCCATCAAGATAGTGACTTGGTTTGTGGGTCCTGTCCAGACCGGTTCGCCATTCTCGTCTGTTTCAGCCAACCTCCACCACATCCACCAGTTGTCGGAAGTCGATGCGATGCGAATCGAACCATTATGCTCACTTATTGAGAACTGGTCGTTTACAGTCCCCTCAACCCTACCGGAAGCGAGATAGGTAGTGTGATTCGCATCGCTGATGTCGAATGAGTGGATGTTCGTGGCGTCCTCCCACTCAGAGTTCCTCCAGAACCACCAGCCGTCGTTCGCTGGCTCGGCTAGAACCAAGGTGTCCTCTGAGGAGTAGACATGGGCCCATGAGGATGTGATGTGGTCAACCTCAAGAGATACTTCTTCATTGAGCATCTGCATTGTCATTATGGTAGTGAATCCCCGTCCTGCGCTATCAGAGCTCGCTGAGAACTCTGTACACTGCTCGTAGGTCAGAGGATGTGTGAATATCTCCCCTTCCCTGATTTCGTATATGTGAGGGACGAAGTCATCCAGAGTGAGCTCTGATATGACCTGCTCATTGTCTAGAACGGTCTGCTTTACGCTATCGTTCCAGATACTCATTCTCTCGTCAGTATCTTCTACTGACCAGTACTCCTCTGGTAATTCGACCCAGTTTCTGATCCCGTCGAAGTATGTCCAAAGGTGTGTTACTGAGCGAACCGTTCCATCAACCATCCTTGCCGTGTGGTAGTTGCCCTCGATGTACATCTCCTTCTCTACAACTGGAGAGGATCGATTCGTTATGTCTACCACGGTGTACTTGACGAGGTTCTGAACCTTCGTGTAGCCGTAGGTCGCGTCACTGAACGGGTCGGTGACGGTGACTTCCTCGGACATCATCTTCCTGAGATCGCTATCTTCGGGTAGAGACCAGTAGTATATCGAAGAGGAGATAACCAGCCTGTCGCCCTCAATCATCATCTGAGTAGGGTTTCCCTCAATTGTTAGGTTGGACTCCAATGTGAGTTCACCAAACTCAGGAACCCCCATTATTAGTAGCAATTGACCGTTCAGCATGTAGATGTGGTAACCATCAGTCTTCAGGAAGTCCGCTTCGTCTACACCCGCCTCCTGATTATTCGTACCCGAAAACTCCCCCTCGCGGGATTCTGTGGTCTGTCCGGACCCAGTCCCTCCAGTATCAGAAGCCGAGTCATCAGCAAGAGCCAATTCTGGTTCTGCGAAGATGGATCCGCCATCCATCCTCATCATAATTGGCTCTGTGACCCAGTGCCAGTAGCTTTGTTGATCCAGATTTACTATCATCTCGTCGTACACTGCCGTCTTTAGATCCTCCAGAAGTGTCTCGCATGCATCGTAGGTCTGTAGAGAGGGAGAAGATCTGGTTCTCTCTGGCAGATCTAGCTTAGGATAGTCCCCCTCTAGTGCATCTATGGTCCTATCAATGTCCTCGATGACCCCATCTACAGCCTGTAGACAGCCGGCTGTCATCATCAAGAGCATCATCGAGAAAGCTCGAATGGATTTTCTCCTCATATCTTTACCTCCGTGATTCCTTATTTCAATACAGTAGTGAGTCAGCATATACCAACCGTGTTTCAAATTCCGATCGAACCATAATTCAGTGGCTCACGCATTTGAGAAATATTACTCGGTGCTGGATCTTCCGAATCCTCCTCCTCTTCGCTCGTCATTTCAACGCCACCAGGGTGCTCACTGGTGACGAGGCTCTTAGTGCCGGCCAGGAAAATCAGCGCGGCGACCTGCATGTCCAGTGTTTGGTCCATGAAACTTCAACATCGTCATCTGTAATTTAAACAAATTGGCGGCATGCGTCGGTGATGTTTCAGACATTTACCGGATATTGGTGCGAACACCGGGAGTTGAACCCGGGTTAGCAGGTTGGGAACCTGCTGTCATAACCACTAGACCATGTCCGCTTCAGTCAAGGGAGGGAGTCTTGGTAATTGAGAGGCTCGGTTTATACAGAATCGAGATGCTCTAGACTAGGCGACGAAGTGCTTCCATTGACGAGTCTGCATCTCCCAATGATTCCAAGCAATCGTCAATCTGCCCTTCTGAAAGGGCCCTCTCTGCAGCTGCAAGATGTCCCTCGGTTGAAATCCTGTCTTTGTTGTCCGCTCCATAACCCGATGAATCGAGCCTCTTCCTGAGTTTTCTCCAATCTTCGTCCAAGAATTCGAGCATCTCTCGGGCCTCTTCGATCCTGGAATAGAAATCATCCAGCTCTCCAGCTAGTGCGCTCAGGCTTTCTGCGGACTCTATCCATTTTCCCGCATCTGCCGACGATTTAGCCTCATCCAGTCTTCTACTCCACTCAGAGCCCGAGTCTCCTGCTGGTATCCTGTCCTCGATGCTCTTGACCTGTCTCAGAGACCTCTGGACAGTGGTTTTCGCTTCGGATTCCTTCCTTATCGACCTAGTCACTCCTTCCGAGAGTCCTATTGCGAGAGACGCGTTGCCAGATTCTAAAGCCACAATTGCATCTTCCAACCTCTTGTTGAGATCACCAATAGAGGCCGAATCGTATGACGAAACCTCGCTCTTGGCCTCCTCCAAGGATTTTCTTGCTTGTAACATTAGGTCTTCTACATCATCCATCTGGGATGGGATCTCTGAAACAATTGCCAATGCATACTGTGGATCTTCATCTTCCATGGCTTTTTTTGCTTCATTCAGAGTTGATCGAAGTCCTTGGACCAAGTGACCTTGCGCATCGGAGATTGCTTTCTCGGCCTCATCAATCGCTTCTATGGCATTCTGCCAATTGGACTCGATCATCTCTGCCTCGGACTGAGCCTCCCTGAATCTACTTTCAGAAGTCCTGAGTGAGCCGTTTTCAAGTTCGTTCAAGGCGTTTTCGAAAATCTTCCTTGGCCTACCTGGGAAACCTGTTATTTTCTCGGCTTTATTGACAGAGATTTCGGATCGCTCCCTGATTTCTTCGACGTCGGATACGAATGATGCAATCCTAGTTGCTTCCCTCTTGGCTTCTGAGATCAGTTCAGTACCTCTTTCAGGATTTTTCCATCCTTGCTCTCTGGCCATCTTCAGTAGGGAGTTTGGTTGCTGCATCAGTGTGTTCCCAGACTGTAGACCAAGGATATGTCTCTCTGCATCCTTAAGTTGTTCAGAGAAAACTTGCCTTTCTTGCTCTAAGCCGTCTTTCGTGAGTAGTATGGGTATAGTGGTGAATGAGGCGGCAATTGCCATGATCAGGAGAGATGCAAGGTTTGATTCCAGGACTATCGGAATAGCAAGAGTGAATCCAATTGTTGTTATCATGCCCCTCCATCTCCTTGTTTTCACATCGTATCCCAATATAGTCCTCGATGTATAATACAGAATTGCGGAGACAAGGACAAGAGTTAGGACTGCAGTAATGTTTCCTTCATCACGATTTACCGCTGCTATTGCAAGTAGTAATGGCCATGCAACGCAGCATGCAGTAGAGATTCGCATCCTCTCAGTTGGTCCAAATTCTACTAGATCCTGAAGAAGTAGTGCAGAGGAGAATAGGAGTAGTACTGGAACGTACCTATACAGTGGAGATGATTCAGACCCGAAAGAAGAGAATAGCCACCAAGCTCCGAAAGAAATGAGTAGAATCTGAAAGAGCAATGATGCCCTATCTACTCTCGCTCGATGTTTGGCGACGACACGCCTTGGGTAGTCTGGAAGCATCACCATATACCTTAAGATAAAGAGGGGGTCAATATGTATACGGTTCCAAGTGCAGGGTAGGGACAGGATTATTCTGATTTCCTGTACCATGCAAGTAAAAATGCAGATATTACGATTACTACAGCTAAGATCAGTGATGTAGAGATTCCTGATTGGTTCTTTACAGATACCTCCATTGGAATATCCCCATATGTCCCTGCTGAAGCGCTATCCCAACTAAGGTAAAGATCCTCGACGGTATCGTTCTGCATCTCGAACTGGAACTCTATTGTCGCCTGTCCGGGGCCTGATTCCAAAGTGGCTGCGAACGGTTCTTCGGTCCATCTTCCGCAGATATCTGACAGGCATACTCGAGCGAAAGCAGGATCTGAACCATCGTTTTGTACCAACACTGTGAGTATCACACTACTTCCAACCCTAGCATCATCAGGAAGTGTCGCTTCGATCACTCTGATGTGAGAACCTCTCCTAGGATCAACAGTAATCGAGATTGGCTCTTCCCTGATATTTCCCTTGGAGTCGGTTGCTTTCACAGTGATGTTATGAGTGCCCTTGGAGAGGTTTGAGAGACTTATTGGTTCGAAGACTGACCAGTCTGGGCTACTCTGGAATATCGCTTCGCCATCTACCAATACGGACCATGAAACGTCACCGATTGAGTCCAAGTCATCATAAGAGTGAGAGAGGTCGAGGTTTAGTTCATCCTTCTCATGTACTTTATCGTCGTACTCAATCTCTATTCCATTGGAGAATAATCGTGGAATTACTGTCGGAGGGTTCGCATCCAGAACTCTTAGTGTCCATTCTGACAAGACCGTGTTTCCGGCATCGTCGGTAGCGACTAGTGCCATGAGGATTTCAGATGGTGCCCTCTGCAAGTGCCTCTGATTTATTCCCATATCGGCACCATTGACGCCAATTCCCTGATTGGCGGTGAATTCGAAAGTTTGCTGATTCAAACCGGTTTGCCTCCATCCCTCTGATACGTTTGTGTACAACTCTAGCAATACCGGCAGAGATGAGTCGTCAGATGCATTTACTTCGAATCTAATCAAGCTCCCCGCCAGTGCAAGAATTGGCGTTTGGCTTCCATTTTCTATCACCTCTCCTTCGATTCCACCGACTGAGAACTTCCCACTCCAGTCTGGCGGGATTCCATCAACGGTGGGATTGTCGTTCCAATGCGATACCGCTCCGTGGAAGTCTATGCAGGTTGCGTTCACGCTCATAACATCCCCATGGGTGAAGTTTAGATCGCTGGGCTTAACTGATATCCAATTATTATCAAATGAGGATATTGTTGTTCCGCTTCTGCTTATTGTCCACTCTATTCTCGGATTTTCCAGGAGATTATCAGTGCAGGTTGCTGAAAACGTTGAGGGCTTTTCCAGCGAGATGGTAGAGGAAATTTGAGGGAAGCTTGTCGCGGAAAGGATTGGAGGCATGTTACGGTCAATTGTAATCCTGATGTCATAGGCAACTGGGGCCTGAGACCTGTCGACAAAGAATGCTCCTGGGCTACCAGTGATTATCTCTGACATTGGACTAAACTTGAATTCCCAGTCCTGAGGAAGAGAGACTCTCAGAGGAACTTCCTCAATCAGAGCGCCTACTCTAGGGAGGTCGATTAATCGTAGAGTCCTACCATCAGAAGTACCGATCAGATTTCCACTCTCCGTCCACCCCCATTTCCCGCCGGTTCTGTTTGTAGGTCCGATTTCTGGAGGATTGACAGATACGTCAATGGATCCAATGACTGACATGGAAGAATGGTCGAATGCGCAACAGCCACCTGAAAATGAGTCTGTCCAGTTTCTGGAAGAGACTACCAGTTCAGAGAAAGAGTTGGATTCCGATTCGTCCAACCACCCGTCCGAGTTGCCTAAGATCTGATCTATCTGTTCCAAGAGCCCAATCGATCTGTTCTCCAGAAGATCGGTTCCGTAGCTCTCGAGAACGGATATCTGTGCGAACCAAGTCGCGTTAACTTGTGAGCTAGATGAGATTGAATTGGTGAAATTAAGGAAAGAATGCCCTTGAATTGTCTGATTACCATTCGAATCTGAGAAAACCGAATCCGATTCATGTTCCTTCAGTGAATAATCAGATACCGAAATTTGGGATAGCAGTAGAAGAGTAGGGATGAGGAGAGTTACTAGAAAGTGTGATTTTCTTTTTTCGGATGGCATCTTGGCACCTCACTCAAGTTCCAAATATTATTCTGGAGCCAGAGAAGTCAATTTCCAAGGGGAACATCCGATGGCCTTCACCTAGTTCTCTTTGTAGAATTCCTCGGAGTTGCCGATTTCCACATACCAAGAGGAAGCCTCCATTCCCAGCTCCTAGAAGCTTGGCCCCTATTGCCCCGGAAGAGATCGCCCTCTCGTATAAGTCATCGATTTGTGTATTGGTAACCATTGAGGAGACTCCTCTCTTAGATATCCATGTCTGATTAAGAATCGTCCCTAGTGAGTCGAGATCTCCGTTCTCTAAATGGGACGCTGCCTCATCAGCGTGCTTCCTAATTTCCCTCATCCTGCTATTCTTATCGGACTCGTCATCAGATCGCTCAGACAAGACCTTGCTAGCGCTTCTAGTCAATCCTGTGAAGACGAGAGTGAAATTCTCGGAGAATTTCTTGGACAATCCTTCTGAAACCTCGATAGGTTCTACTTGGACTCCATTTTCTCCAAACCTGATTGAGTTGACCCCCCCGAAAGAGGCTGCGTACTGGTCCTGTCTGCCAATCGGTGCACCCAAGGTTTCTATCTCGATCTGACAAGCCTCTTCAGCGAGCTGTTCCTTGGAAACCTCCCTTCCCTGAAAGGCATGCATCGCGTTCAGTAGACCTACAGTGACAGAAGAGGAGGATCCGAGTCCTGTTCCCTGTCCTGGTATGTCGGCAATCGTGGTAATCTCGACACCCGATTCTATTCCGGTTAGTCTCAATGCCTCCCTAACCAGACCGTGTTGAATGTTTTCTAGAGAACTTACATCCTCCATGGATGAGTAAGAGACTCGAATCCGATCGTCGAATCTCCTGTTTATGGTAACATACACGTATCTGGACAGTGCAGCAGAAACTACCCTGCCCCCCATTGGTTCCGACATCGAGAAGTCATCGATATCCGTTCCACCTCCACAGAACGAAACTCTGAGAGGGGTTCGGCTGATTATCATCGAAACTTCGGGATAGAGTGTCACTCATCAAGACGCCGGTTTGAAGGAATTGAGCATTTTATGCAATGACAAGGCATATGAGAGGGCTGCTTCCGCGAGAGTCAGAGAACAATGGGCGACATAGTCACTATGGACGACCTAACCAACCAAGATATCGTTGCCGTTCTGGATGATGCCGAGAGACTAGTTCCGGTTGCTAGAGGCGAAGTTTACCTCCCCCTCCTGCAGGGAAAGGTGCTAGCAAACATGTTCTTCGAAAACTCAACTAGGACCAGAATGTCATTCGAGACTGCCATGAAGAGGCTCGGTGGATCCGTCCTGAACTTCACTTCTATAGGAACATCAGTAGCAAAGGGTGAGACCCTCTATGACACCATGCAGATGATTGACGGATATGCTGATGTGGCCGCTATCAGGCATCCAAGACAAGGTGCAGCCCAATACAGCGCAGACGCAGTGGGAATTCCTATCCTGAACGCTGGTGATGGTGCTGGAAATCATCCAACTCAGACTATGCTTGATCTCTTCACTATTAGACAGGCACATGGAACTCTGGAAGGACTTAATGTGGTCCTTGTCGGAGATTTGAGATATGGTAGAACGGTTCACAGCCTTTCCCATGCATTAGTTAGGTTCGGAGCCAAACTTACTCTGGTATCACCATCAACGCTGAAAATGCCGGTCGAGATAGTTTCGGATCTCAGAGAACATGGTTCAGAAATCGTGGAGACAGAGTCATTGGAGGACCAAATCGCAGGAGCGGACGTGATCTACGTAACTAGGATCCAGAAGGAGAGGTTCCCTGATGAGGACGAGTACGCCAAGGTAGCTGGGATATACAAAATCGAGGCATCGGACCTTTCCAGTGCCATCAAGGGAATGATTGTCATGCACCCTCTGCCAAGGGTGGACGAGATAGATCCAGGCGTGGACTCCACCGAGTTCGCTAGATACTTCGAGCAGGCTTTCAATGGTGTCCCCACTAGGATGGCCCTGCTATGTAGGAGTCTAGGAATAGATGTTCCCAAGAAGGTGAATTGATGAGTGAGATGAGAAGAGTAACCGCAATTCGAAACGGCACAGTAGTGGATCACATCCCCTCAGGTAATGCAATGCAGGTAATCAGGATTCTGAGGATAGATACTGACAGGGCTACTCCGGTATCACTAGTGATGAATGTACCTAGCGATAAGTTGGGAAGGAAGGACGTCCTAAAAATCGAGGATAGAGAGCTAGACCAGGAGGACTTGGATAGACTTGCTCTGATAGCACCTGCTGCTAGTATAGCGATAATCAGGAATCACGCTGTTGCTGAGAAGATGAAGGTGGAACTGGCTGATGACCTCGTAAATATTGCCAAGTGCTCCTTTTGGAACTGTATAACGAAGAACGATCGAGAACCATTGCCACAAAGGATGCGCGTGACATCGAGGGACCCATTGCAAGTCAGGTGCTATTACTGTGGACGAGGGCAAGAAATCGATGAGTTGATTGAAAATATCCTCTAAGTAAATCTGTATCAGGAGGCCTCAGATAGCCAATTCCTCATCGTGCATGACTGACAGACCTCTCGGCTGGTAATCTCACCGCATTCATTGCAATTTTTTACATCCTGAGTAAGGTCTGGATTCGCCATTAAGTGCATCTCTCTTATTCTATCAAGGGAGTGTAGAAGGCCGTGTCTTGCTCCAGGAGTCAGTGTCTCAAGACTAGCAACAACTGACCTACTCTGCTGACGCATAGCGCCGGGGGCATGAGGACAGTCTCCATGGTGAATGGGGAGTCCCGAAAACAAGGCATGAGCGTGGATCTCTTGCTCAGGTATCCATCGAAGGGGGACAATCCTAGGAACCAATCCGTCAATCTTGGAATGGGTATGTGGGGCGAGCCTGACTGACCTCTCAATCTCACCCTTTTGGAGGTTCATAAGAATGGACTGAGCCATATCATCCAGATTGTGACCTAATGCCATGACATCGGCATCCACTCTGTCAGCCAGTGCATTGAGACCCTGTCTACGGAAGACCCCGCAGTATGAACATGGCATGAGTCCCTTTGCCTCAACGTGACTCTCCCCCATTGCAGGAATGAGCTTGACCACCTCGTCCATTCTTGCATATCCCATCTCCTCGTAGCTAAGAGTCTCGAATCTAAGGGAAAGTGAGTCAGCCAGTTCTCTAGCAAATTCCATCGATGGAGCGCGATAGCCATCGATTCCCTCGTCGACGCAACCCGCTACCAATTCCACATCCCTTCGGCCTCCGATAATGTCGGCCATCATCGATAGTAGGACTGCTGAGTCCTTTCCGCCTGAAACAGCTATGAGGATGATGAAGGGCGATCCATCGTCCTTGGTAGCGTTCTTTGGGAGGCTTAGTTGTGCCCTCAGTTCCCTTGAGGTTCTCTTGCGAATTGAGGTAGAAAGGTGCCTCCCACACAGATGTTGACCACTGTACTCTTGGAAGACAATAGCATCGGAGCGACATCTGCTGCAAGTCTGAACCTCGATGGCTCCTGTCATGTAGCTTCGTCGGGTAGCATAGGCTTCAAACCATCCTCCGGTGATTTGATTCGTTGACTATCCACCGGAAGGATATGGGCAGTTCTGAAATCCTACCCGATAGGAGCGAGATTGGGGAGAAGATTTTCTCCCCCATGATTGACAGATTTTCCCTGTTTGTGCTATCATTTTTGAGCATACTCGCCTTTCCAGAAATAGAAGAGACGATAGAGCCGATTATGGGTGAAATGTCTGGCTTAGTGACGGTGTGTGGCTTGGTTACAGTGATTCCTCTAATCGCTACATCTATCGGAAAGATGTACGTTAGAATTAGGTCCTAGTTAGAGCGTAGCCTCGAAATTCCCGATTCCACGTATCCAGAAACAATCTGCCAAGGGACCACGAACCTTAGTCCCGCCACTGCTATGATAAAGAGGCCTGCAGAGATTACTTTGCCGTATGTCATCTGAAGTTCCAGCGACTCCTTTACTTGACCTGTCCACTGTGTTCCCTCCAGTATTCCAACGATAGAAATCATCAGGTCATCGAATGCCAAAGCGAGAGCCGTGGTAACTCCTACTAGGGAGACGACCACTAGGAGCTGTATTAGATGGGAGTTGACGACGTTGTTGAACTGCCTAATATACTCTGAATCCCTCTTGGACTCCTCCGGGAGCGAGGCTGCGTATTCCATATGTGATATGGCAGCAGTCCCAGACTCCATGAAAAGAAGCATCAGTATGGCTACCCCAAGTAGAGAGCTTGCAAGCGGAGAGACTAGGCCACCGAACATAGAGCCCTCGCCTATCTGGGTTGGAAGGGCACGTAGTCCTACATCAACCTCAGAGACTATGGGTTCGAAGGTAAGGACAGCGTGGAATGCGATTACGATGATGTAGTAGCCTACCACCCAAGTTATCGATCTCTTCGAAAGACCCCAAATCCCGATTAGTCCTACCAAGACTGGTGCGAATACAATTCCTAGGAACACGAGTTCTCCCATGAGTCCCAATGGATGGAACAGCTCCCCTATGTGATTCATTGAGTCGTTGCTGTTCCAAGGGAAGTGAAAGCCATTGGAGAATGTCGCGAAAATCCAAGAGAATAGGAATGGAAGGATAACCCAGGCACCCAGCAATGCTGCAGCGACCTGCTTAATTCTGTTCTGCAGCTCCTGTGAGGATGACCAGAATCTTTCTATCGCGAAAGTTGCGAATAGGCACAAGACCAAGGGTCCGATCATTGACATTGTGCCTGTCTGTCCTACACCTAGGAGGAAATCCGGTATTAGGAGGCCATTGGCGTTTTCCATCCACATTAGACCTCTGGTGTGCTCGTATGAGGGACACCACGTGTCGGCGTTATTGTTCAAAATGAAATCATCGCTACAAGGGCCATAGATATCGCTCATCCTCTTCAGTAAGAGCAAAAGCGAAACCGTTGAGGTTATCTGTAGGACTAGGATTTGCCATTTCTTCCTCAGCACAGGAATATGCAGGGTCTCGGTTACCTCCTCCTTCTTCTCAGATAATTCCAATTTCTCACCCCCTCGACTGTACCAGAGCCTGTGATAGCTCGACATCGGGCATCCAATCCACGACCTTGGCCCCGTATCCCGATACTGCAGTCAATCGATTCTGTCTCTCCAGCTTGAGGACCTCGTAGGCCATTCGGGGGATGCGGCTTACTAGTCTCTCGAGGTCAACGCTACTGGGTGAAAGGATGATGACCTCGTGTCCGTTTCCAGAAAGGTTCCTGATTGCAGGAAGAGTGGTGCCATCACCCTCTAGACTGCTGATTATGAAGACGGGAGAGCCGCGGCTGATTCTTGGGGAAAGTGCATTTGTTACCGCCTGGAGAGGCATCGATCCGGATGGGGAAACAGAAGCAAGGCGACTTAGGACCTTGTACTGCTGCTTGTCACCAGTATCAGGAGGTAGGAAGTCCATCCTACTTCCATAGGTCACCATGGCAACGGAGTCCTTCCTCTTCAGGAAGTGGCTAGCTAGAGATGCCGCTGCAGATGCGCCCATCTCAAGGGGGTTCTTCAGAACCGTCCCAATCCTACTAACCTCTCTTGTGTCGAGAATCACGAAGACGTCAGTAACTGCATCCCTAGTCTTCTGATTAACCATCATTTCACCGGTTCTTGCGAACGCCTTCCAATTTATTGATCGGATCGGATCGGTGGAGAGGTACTCCCTAAGCGAGTAGAACTCCATCCCGGGCCCAGGAGTCCTGAGTGTGGTGGCTCCCGTGTACATCTTCGGGACGTCGGCTCTCAGCATTGCGTCCTCCACGTCTCTGACCTGTGGGAAGACTGTGATGTCGCACATATCCTCTATCTTCGACTCGTTCACGAACAAACCGAAGGCATTACGGTGCCTTACTGAGATAGGCCCTACGGAGAAATGCCCCCTAAGAGGGCACCTCAGCATGTAATCTAGTTTGGTTGACTGACCCGGACCTAGGTTTATCCTTATCTGGTTGATACCTCGTCTTATCTTCATCTCGTGGGGTACATTGTCGAAGACCTCCAGTAGCTGTGTTCTCCTGTAAGACTTGTTCGTTATTGTTAGCGAAACCTCGATCAGGTCTCCCTTGTATACATTCGAATGAGGTACGAATCGTGTTATCTCTAGTTCAGACTGACCTACTATCCACCCATTAATAGATATGAAAGCGATGAAGGTTAGACCGATTATCATCATCTGGAAGTTAGAAATCATCATTCCAACGAGGATTAGGCTTACACCTCCTGCTAGCATAATTGCTGCTTTCCTAGTCCACAACTTTCGTCACACCCCCAGATTCTCCCCATTGTTTTATTCTCCTAACAATTCCAACCAGTTCGTCTGGCCTGTAGTTCCTCTCCTCGAAAAGAAAGCGAACAAGAACTGGATCACGAATCATTCCCTGTAGTTCAGAAGCCGGCATTGCTTCAAACTCCTCCATTGTTAGGGCATTGAGATTCCTAACTCTAGTGAGTAGGACCTGTCTGATTTTCTCTGGCCTCTGGTAGTACTTGTATCTCTCAGCATCTCCGAATCCGTAGTAAACAACTCTGAAAACGTGTCTCCAGTCCTCTGGGTCCTCTTTCCTGATTAGTACAGCCTCTAGCAGAATGAACAGGAAAAGGAATAGTATCAGCATGGCCATCCAATCATTAGTGAAGTAGATCAGAAGGTAGTAGACTAAGTTGTATGTGTCACCGAATATTGTTGGCTGTTGGTGCCTGCTCTCGTCGAAGATAACTAATGCATGTTCTCCCGGAGAAGTTCCATTGTCGTTCAGTATCAGAGCCTCTGCCACTACATCTAGAATCCATTTCCTATTGTCGTTTTCTGGCACCATACCGGAGTATATCGAATCGAATTCGGGATCGTACAAAGAGTTGATCAGAACCGATCCGTCGGAGATGAAATGGACTCTGCCGGTCTCTGAGCCTCGACAAAGAATAGCCTCGCAATATCTGACATATACTGGGAACGGGCCCTGCTCGTCCCCTACAAGACCGAACGCTGCAAAGGAGCCAACGGAGTAGTTGCCGTCTCCATTATTGTCTATCCACGAGTCCTGAGTGGTTTTTGAGATGACATAGCGTCTCTCTGCAGGATTGTATGAGGTAGTCTTCTCAAATGCTGATGGGGTGTTAGTGAGTATGCTGTAATCCTGTGACCAATCCCATCTGGGTTGATTTGTTGCTGGATCTGTGCCTCGGAATCGGTGCGCGCAAAGGCCGGAATCCTGGATAGTGACGAATGGTGCTCCTATTTCTGGGTCACTAGGATCTTCATCTAGAACATCGACAACCCCATCTCCATCGACATCTCTTATACACGGATTAACAGTGGTCTGAGTTCCTTGTGAAGAAGTGAAGTTGAATGCTGAGGTGGTATTTACCCAAACGAAATCAGACCCAAGGTCATTGTCGTAACTATAGTCCGCATATAAGCGATGGTTAGTGAATTGAAGACCAAACTCCGAGGCAAGGTTACTAGAATATCCAAAGTCGTCCATTAGAATCAGCGTACCACCCCTTGAGACAAATTCTCTGATTGCAACGATCTCGGAAGAGGTGTAGCCATCTCCCTCGGAAAATTGTATCAGATCGTCTTCGCCAGTGAAGCGCGGGAGAGAAATTGTATCCCTCTCCACACCGGATATCACGAAGATGGTCTGCTCGGGATGATCAATGTCACTCAAAAGCAGTGGACTGGATACCAGTGCTGTTGTCTCCACTCCCTTGTTGTTCAGTTCCTCACGAAATGAGCCAAGATCGTTCCACTCGTCTCCATATGCGGACTGTTGGGTCTGTCCAGGAACAACATATGTGATTGCGATTGATAGAATTAGAAGCAGTAGTACTGCCCAGAAGGAGGCTTGCAAGGCTATCCTCTTATTCCTTCGGGTATTGAGAAAAACACCTATCTTTCTCCAATCCACCGTCCGGCCACCTCAACTATGATTGTTGAGCCTGAAGAACGTTTTATGACCGTTATGTGACCATGAACAATGCTGCATCGACTTATCTGGAGAGTTCCACGACGTTACCGACACTGGCTACTTCCTCGACAGGGATTGTTAGGAAACCGTCGGTTGTGGGCCAAGGAAGCTCGGAAGAATCGATTCCCTGCTCAGTCACGACCAAGATTGCAACAATGTTTCCAGTATCGACATCTACTGTGAAATCTGCTAGGTGGCCTAGAAGATCACCTGCAGCATCTACGACTT
>CACGIE010000007.1 GCA_902573015.1 uncultured Candidatus Poseidoniales archaeon
AGTTCGAAGAATTCGATGCAGACGAGTTCGAGGAGTTCGAGGAGGAGGTTGCAGATGAGCCATCTGCAGTTGCAGAGGTTTCATCGGAGGCTCCATCAGAGAGCACAGACGAAATCAGCGACGACGAATTCGAGGAGTTTGACGAGGAACTGAGTGAGGATGAGTTCGATGAGTTCGATGACTTCTAGGGCCAATGTTAGACGTTACCCTACGGGCTCGCCACCCTCGCCCATGAATGCAAGCCTGCCCAGTGAGCCTTCTTCCAACATATGGGAGACTACCTCGTCGGGGACCGAAGCACCCATCACTGATCTTACCGCATCCTCGTCGTAGACTGTCGACAGCATCTGGGCCGTTGCCCTGACCCTCCAACCCTCATATGACTCTCGATGCTCCAGCTCGCCCATTATCACGGGCCATCCTGAGGACTCGTAGAGCTCTGCAGTCCCTACGTCTGTGGTGAAGATGGAGCCTGCACAACCATGGTACTTCTCGGCATGAGAGACCCATTTTGGAGGGTCCTCTATGTCTGGTATTGAGACGATCTTCGCCTCTATCCCAGCCGAATCCAACCATGCCCGTAGCATGGCCGCCCTCTCTTCAGAGGACCAAGGGTTCCTGATCGAAGGCGGTTGGTTGGATGACCCTATGGCGATGATCAGACTCTCCTCGCTCGCATTTTCAGTACGCCAAACGTCGGCGGCTCGAATCATCAGAGCATGGCCCTTGTGGACTGGTTGGAACCTGCCCAGGACCACCACTCCTGGCCCTGGGGGCTCTTCCGGTGGGGCCGGTTCCATTGGCAGATCACTCAACCCTGCGACCCCCAAGTCTCGGAAAGAGTCGACCTGCCAAGCATCCACCTGCCGGCCTCTAGGAACTCCCTACCAGCCATCAGTTCCATCTTAGACCCCCTGAGAGATTCCATGATGTTGAAGAGGGATTCACTCAGAGTGCGATGGGATTCCATGGTAGGAAGTATCATTGGGTCCTCAGAGGGCTCCATAGTCTCCCCCATGCTCTCTCTCCTAGACATCCAGTCCAATACCACTGACTCTGAGTAGGAAGACCTGTCAGTCCTTGAAAGGGATTCCGAGAATTGCTCCCAGACCCCATGGTCCAGGAAAGCATCTTGCCCGGAGAGTTGGGATTCTATGAACGGTTCCAGGTAAAGGAAAAGGCGTGCATCCCAGCATGTCCATTGTGCCGTCGAGCACCATCGGGCAAGTAGTAGGGAGAGTTCCATCGCCGAGTCAGATTCCTGCTCGACCAAAATGCTCCCCTCGCCCAGCCCTTCCGAATCGTCAATCAACTCTAGGATCTCTCCCTCCAGGTCGACATCAAAGTCCCTATGGAATCGAGGGTCGGCCTCCGGCCTGGAACTTCTGAGACTGGATGCCTCCATCGCAGATGATATTTCACCTACGCTCATGACAACGAGTTCGTCCAATAGTCCTCGGTCGACCAGATGGAGGATTACATCGACCATGTGCTCCATGACCCGCTTGTGTCCAAATACCCTCGCTCGATAGATTCAGGTGCTAACTTTCCACCGAATTCAAGAATGTGGGGCCACGCCACCATCTCAGGTACAAGCTAGGGAGTGGTTGGTCATGGCAACGATAGACGAACAAATCAAGTCCCTGGAAGAAGAGATATCCAAGACAAAATACAACAAAGCAACACAGGGCCACATTGGTAAGCTGAAAGCTAAGATTGCCGCACTTAGGCAGAAGCAGGAGAAGGCAACTGCCCATTCTAGATCTAGCGGCGGTAACCAAGGTTTCGAGGTAAAGAAGTCAGGAGATGCATCAGTGGCACTAGTGGGCTTTCCTAGCGTCGGCAAGTCCAGCCTGATATCGCAACTTACAGATGTTGAGTCTGAAGCTGGGAACTTTGCATTCACCACGCTGACATGCATTCCAGGGGTAATGGATCACAGAGGTGCGAAGATACAGATCCTGGATTTGCCGGGTCTAATCAAGGGCGCTTCAGAAGGGAAGGGGAGGGGGAAGGAGATTCTGAATGTTATCAGAGGCTCAGACATGGTCCTCTACGTAATCGACCCATTCCAGAAGTCTCACTTCAAGATCCTCGACGATGAATTGTGGAAGGCAGGTATGAGATTGAACCAGAGCCCTCCACAAGTGTTCGTTTCCAGGACAAGAAGAGGAGGCATAGAGGTGCGTTCCACTCTGGAGCAGACCAATATGAGTGATGAGGAGATTCAAGGAATCATCAGAGGTTTCGGAATCGTCTCCGCCACTGTTACACTGAGGACAGATGTCACTGACGACCACATTGTGGATACGCTGGCTGGAAATAGAATTTACAGCAGATCTGTTGTGGTGGTGAACAAGATAGATCTTGCAAATGAGGAGGATCTTCGGAGGGCCTATGACGGCCTACCAGAAGGATGGCCGGTTCTCAACGTCTCGGCCAAGACCGGGGAGGGGATAGAGGAGATGAAGGACTTCATCTTCGACAATCTGGGCTTCATGTCTATTTTCCTTAAGCCACAAGGCCAAGAGGCGGATATGATCGAGCCACTGATAGTGAAGGACACTTCCACTGTCAGGGACGTCTGTGCGAAACTACATCGAGATTTTCTGAGGAAATTCCGCTATGCACGAGTCAAGGGACCAAGTGCGAAATTCGACTGGCAGAGAGTTGGCTTGGATCATCAACTGAAGGATGAAGATTTACTGACGGTGATACTAAGGAAGTCATGACGTCCTATCGATGAATTCACCAATGTGATGCCTATCCTGTGACATGGGCGAGGGGTTGTTGGGAGCATTTGACAGTCCGATATTTCAAAGGATTAGTTCACACATTGACAGACGTAGGAAGCTGTACCTCGGAGTTTTCACATTGGGTTTCGTGGCAGGGTATCCGATAGGAGGAGAGGTCATCGAATGGCTTCTGGAATCCGAAGGGTACGTCCCAGAAGGGGTCGAGGTGATTATTCTGCAGCCCCTCGAGGTGATTCTGCTGCAACTAAGAATAGCTGCACAGATCGCCTTCGGCATGATGGTGGCCACGGCAGTTCTGGACCTTGCTTGGTTGAGCCGGAGCGCTCTCCCCGATTCGACTAACCGAGTATCACCAGGTTTCGGTGCTTCAAGAGCAATGATGGCACTAGCAATAATGTTGGTACTAGGTGGACTGGGGCTTGCTTATGCGCACAATGTTCTGATTCCATTCCTCCTGGAGTATCTGGTCGATGACTCTGAGGCATCCGGCCTGCTAAACACTTGGCAGTTGCAGTCTTGGGTGGGATTTGTCACTGGCCTTTACTTCTCATCCATCATTGGCTTCCAGGTCCCAATTGTGACGATTCTGCTATTGCGATCAGGGGCTATTAGCAGGAGTTCCATAGTGGAGAACAGGGGTTTGATTTGGTTCGCAGCTCTGTTCCTCGGAGCCTTGATATCTCCTCCTGACCCGATTTCCCTGTTCCTCGTGGGTGGCCCGATGCTTGTCCTACTTGAGGTGGCTCTTCTTTACGACAGTTTGTACTCAGGGAGAGAGTAGTCACTCCTCCACTCCTGCTTCTACCTCTGGGGAGTCCTCCTCGGTGTACTCGGATATCGTCATCTGCTCGTCGGGGGCTAGCGATGCGGCCAACTCAGCGCTGGATAGGCCCATGTTGCTGGCCTCGGCCCTGAACCAGGCCCTAACCTTCCTGAACTCGACCTCTGGGCATCCGAAGTACTCTGCGAATCTTCTGGTCGTGGTTAGGCGGCGAGTGAGCCCGTCCCTCCTCCTGTCTATGAGGCCCATGGATGAGAGGTCCCTTACGTGATCGTACGCCCTCTGTCCGAGCATGTCAACCAGCTGGGACTGAGCCATCGGCTGGTGGTAGGCGATGAGAGCTGCTGCAGGAAGCAGTCTCTGGGGGATATCGGCCCTGAAGGTCTCTGGAAGGAAGGAGGATAGCTCCGGCTTGACTTCCAGGATCCATCTCCCCGAGACGTCGGAGAGTTGTATGGCGCCACCTTCCCTCTGATCTATGTCCTTCCTGAGGTTGGATAGACCCACGTGGATCACTCCCTTCGGCTCCCCCAGCATCTCGGAGAGTTCCTCTAGTGACATGGAGCGCCCGGCCCCGAAAAGTATGGCCTCCAGTACAGTCGGAAGTTCGGGGTCAGACATTCTGCGCCCCCGTAGGGTCTGCTGTAGGGTGAAGCCGCTGGGTCAGCTCATCGTAATCCTCTGACTCGCCCCATAGGTCCTGGAGGACGATCTGTCCGTTGTAACCGCTCTCTTGTCCGAGTGAAATGTAGCCTCGGTTTGTGAGGAACAGTGTGGATACGAAAGCCGTAACCTGCGATTCAGTGATTGCTTCCTCCTCTTCGAGGCCTTGGAGGATTGAGTCACGATTCATTTCGTTCGCTACGTCTGAGAGGGATATGGAGTCGGACTGACGGGTCCTGGCCTTCAGTGCCTCCCATGTCCTCTTCAGATCCCCTTCTAGGTCTTCCACGTGAAGGCTTCCACTGAACCTCTCTCTGGCCTTATCGTGGGCTTCCCTTCGCTCCTTCGCGATCCTCTCCCTCGTCCTCTGTTCATCGGCTAGCCTGCTGGCATCCTGAAGCCCCAGTAGTAGCTCCCCCAATGTGACGGGGCGGCCCTCGTCTCGGTGAATCCTCCCTTCAAAGATGGACGGGAGTGCCTCGTCAGCGGCCCCAGTCATTACGCCAAGGGAGAAGTTATACTCGTCATCATCGAACTCTGCCTCCCAGCCCCCTTCGAAGTCCCATTCGACTTCCTCCTCGAAATCCATCGCCCTCTCCTGGCGGTCTATCAGAGAGTTGGCTTGTCCCCTGAGTATGGACCATGCCATCCTAATCATCCTACCACAGGATGGGAGGTCTATGTTCTCGGCCTTGTCTATTCGTTCGTTGAACATCTCGATGAAGCTGGATAGATCGACGTCCCATGGGTCTAGATCGCTTGACTGGAACATCTGGAAGACCAGAGCGACGGATCTGTCGAATGGGTCGACAAGAAACTGGTGCTCGGCCTCCTCGAGGGTTGAAAGTTCCATTAGCCTGTCCAGGAACTTGCTGGTCTCCAGGCTTGACTGTCCGTCTAGGAGGCGGAGCACTACATCATCCCTCATCTGCTCTCCGAAGATCACAGGGCCCTCTCCTTGGTTTCTATTTCCGGTTTGATTGGGGGCTCTTCCTCGTCCGCCTGCGCGTCCGAGTGTTCCTCGATTGTCTCCGATACCTCCTCGGTTCGCTCCCTGAGCCCCTTCAACTCGTCCTCTGGCTCGGTTGTTTCACCCTCGTCCGGCACCTCTACTCCGGCTCTGTCGGCCAGTCCTCCCAAGCTGGATGGAGTGGGGAGTGGTTCAGGGGCTCGTGGCATTTCTTCGGGCGATGGTAGCTCGGGCATGGACTTCTTCTCGGCCTCTGAGGCTGCTCTTGCCTTCTCCTCTGCCTCTATCTCCTCGCTCAAGTCTAATGCAGCCGCTCTGTCGAAGTCGGTTATTCTCTGGCTGCAGCCGTTGCCTGCGTGAGTGATTCCGATGTGGTGGTCGGCCAGGGTCAGGCTAACCTTCCTGAGTGTGACCATGATGAACTGTGCCATCCCACTCCTCATTCTGCAGAGGGCTGCTATCTTCTCGGAGTTGAACGGGTCAAGATTCTGGTCTACCTCGTCGAAGTAGTAGAATGGGCTTGGCTCGTAGTCCTGGATGGCGAAAATCAGTGCTAGCGCCGCCATAGACTTCTCCCCTCCGGAAAGAGCGGTCCTCCTGGTGTTCTGGCTCTTGCCAGGGGGCACGCAAGCCATTTCCAGGCCCCCTTCGAATGGGTTGTCCATATTCTCTAGTTTCAGTTCTCCCTTTCCTGTTGGCTGGAGTATCTCGTACACGCGGCGGAAGTTGTTGTTGACGTGGGTGAATACGTTCAGTAGGCGTGTCCTTCGCTCGTCTTCTAGTTGGTCGGCAATGGTTGAGAGCTCGTCCCTCCTCGACCTAAGCAGCTTCCCATCCGCAATCAGGTCTGTGATCCTCGAGGCAGCGGTGTCGTACTGCTCTATTGCGAGCATGTTCACGTCCCCGAGGGCGCGGAGGCGGCGCTCGAGCCCCTGCACGCTCCGCTCCGCCTCCACGACTGTTGGCAGATGCACGTCTTCGGACGGGATGGGGATGCCTGCAGCCTCCAATTCGGCCACGATCTCATCCAGAGCCTCGCGCTTCTGCTTGATTTGTACACTTATTTCCTCTAGTCTTCCAGAGATGTTCTGCCGCTCCTGGGATATCCTCTCTAGGTGGGCCCTCAGGCTTGCTCTCTCCTCTACTAGTTCGTCTCTCTTCTCGTTCAGGGACTTCTGTTCTTCGTCGAATTGAGAGGCCTGCTCCCTCAACTCGACTAGCTCGGTCTCGGATTCTCTGATTCCGGACTCTAGTTCGACTATGGCCTTCTTCGCCTTGGATGCTGATTCTTTCTGGGATTTCAACTGCCTGTCCAATTCGGCGACCCTGTCAACGAGAATCTCGAGTTGCTGCGTCGAGGTTTCTATTGAGGTCTCAGACATCACCCTAGTCCGCTCTGCCTCCGTCCTAGCCCGCTCTGCCTCCCTTAGTTTGTCAGAGAGGTGATCGGGCGTGTGACTCTGGAGCTCCTCAGCCGCTCTGGCTCTGGCCTGAGAGGAGCTATCCATTTCCGCTCTTGCCTTTTCGCAGGCTTCGGATAGAAGAGCCTTCTCAGATTCGCATTCCTCGAGTTCCTTGCTGGCTGCCCTGAGCTTGGATTTGATTTCTCGGACGGCTTTCTCCGACCTCTCCATATCGGCCTTCCAGTTTCTGACCCTGACGGAGTGGTCGTCATTGTCTAGGCCGTGGATCGTATCTCGTAGTTCCTGCTGGTTCCTCCTCAGTTCGCGAAGGGCCCCGTCAACGGTGGAGAATAGTAGGTCAGCCTCCTGAACAGCCATCTCCATCCTTTCTATTCCCGAGCTGCCAGCGCCGGAACCATCGAACCTAGGGCGGTCCTTCCTCGAGGAGGAGCCCCCGGTCATTGCCCCTGAGCTTTCTATTACTGAGCCATCCAGGGTGACCATGCGTACGCCGCCCATATTATCCCTGGCAACATCCATTGAGTCGACTACCAGGGTGTTTCTCCCAGCATATCTTACGGCAGTCTCCACTCCGGGGTCGAACTCCAACAGGTCATGGACGAAACCGACCACTCCCGGATTTCTTGCCACCAGAAGGGTCCTTCCCTGGGGCCTCGATACTGATAGTTTGTTCAGAGGAAGGAAGGTTGCTCTGCCGCCTCCGTTCTTTCGAAGCCAGGATATGCACTTTGATGCGACATGGTCGGAGGTGACTACGATGCTCCTTAGCCCGCCCCCGAATGCGAATGATAGGGCCTCCTCATGAGAGGGGTCCTTTGGTGTGGCTAGTTCGCCCAGGGTTCCGAGTATCCCATGGATCTCGCCGCTCTCCCTTAGACGTGACAGGGCTGCAAGGGTGTGCGCGGATCCAGGGGTACTGGAACGAGCCTCTATCCTTGCCTTCGCCTTCGCCAGGCCCGTCTCTGCGTTCCTGAGCTTCGACTCTGCCCTGTCCCTATCTTCGACTAGGGACCTCTCCTGCTTCTGGAGGCTCATTAGTTCCTTGGCTAGTTCCTCCCTGCTGGTCTCGGGACTGGTTTCCTCTAGATCCTCTCCGAGTAGGGAGTGGTCGTCCCTCTCAAGTTCGGCTGCCTCGAACGATTGCTCGATGTCAGCAAGTTTCTCAGAGGCGATTTGGGATCTTTGGTTCGCCCGATCATAATCTAGTTGTGCTTGGGCGAATGCATTGCTCGCTGACTGTTCCGTCTCTGTTGCCTTTCCAAGGGCCCTGTTGAGGTCCCTTCCGTGCTTGTCCCCAGACTCGATTGCCTTCCTGGCCTCTTCTTCCTCCCTAGCGGCCCTTTTCAGATCCTCCTTCGAGTCTGAGACTGACTGGTGCAGGTCGGAGATTTTCTGCTCGGCCTGGGAACGGGCATTTTCTGCTCCCTCTCTCTCCTTCACAAGTATCTGCGTCTCCTCGTCAGAGCTCTCTATCATTCGGTTGTGATCTCCGATTCTGTCTGCAGCGGTTTCGAGATCTATCTCGTGTTGCCTGATCTTGTCTATTATTTCCTTGGCATCCCCTCCCAGGACGCCCTCTAGCTCTCTACTGAGTCGGACGAGTTCCTTGTCGAATTCGTCGAGGGTCATGCTAGACTCGGTCATCTCGCTGGAGAGTTGTTGGACCTTGGAAACGTAGTTGGCCCTCTCCTCCGTTAGGAGTGAGACCTCGCCCTCTCTGTTCCTATGCCTTGACTGCTCCAGAGTGAGTCGGGCGAGGTCTGCTTCTCCCTTCAGTTCCTTGAATTTCAGAGCCTGCTCCCTTTCCTTCTCGAGTTCCTTGAGCCTTCCCTTCTGGTCCGCCTCGAAGATATCTATCGTCTCTATGTTGCTCTCGACGTGCTTTCTCTGGGTGTTGGCCTTCCTAATCTCCTCATCGTAAGCAGTTACTCCGGCCACCTCCTCAAGCACCCCTCTCCTCTTGTGGGGAGTCATTGTTGCCAGGTTTGTCACGTCTCCCTGCAGTACTATGTTGTAGCCCTCCCCCCTCAATCCTGCCTCGGAGAGTATCCTGCGCATCTCCGTAGCGGTTGAGGGATTGTCGTTTATCCTGTATGATGTGACTGGATCCCCCTTCCTGTTCAGTCGCACGCTCCTAGTGAAGGAAACCTCGTCCGAGTCTGATCTCAGTCGTCTCCGTCCACCGACCTCAGGGGTGTTGCTGAAAACCAGAGTGGCTGACATGTGTTTTGCGGGGCTTCCCGCCTTACCACCATTGAAGATTAGCTCGGATACGTTTGACGCTCTGAGTGAGCGTGTAGATTTGGGGCCTAGGACGAAGCCTATTGCGTCTCCGCAGTTTGATTTTCCACTCCCATTGGGTCCTGTGATAGCCGTGAAGCCCTGTTCGAAAGGGATGGTTGTACTGCCTCCGAATGACTTGAAGTTCTCGACCTCAATCCTGACTAGATGCATCCCTTCACCTCAGTCACCGGGAAATAAATCTCCGACAACAACGTCAGTCGTTCCATTTGGGGTTAAGAACGTTGAGGCAGTCAGACGATTTTCATGACGATTAGGCCATGCTACTGAAAACGCCGTTTGATGGGTTCGTCACATGTTCCTTCTGAACTTCCCACCGCTCTCGAAAAGGGCCTGAGTAACCTGGCCCACTGAGCAGTGTTCTACGATTTCCATCATTACCTCGAATAGGTTGCCGCCCTCGCGTGCTGTATTCTTCAGCTTGGCAAGACCCTCCTCCGCCTCTTTCGAGTGGGTCTCCCTGAATTCTGCGTTCCTTGTGATGACCTTCATTTTCTCCTTTTCGTCGGATCTTGTGACGTCCAAGTCGAAATCGTCGGCCGATGGGGTGGCTGAGTCCTCGTCCGTGAAGGTGTTAACTCCGACTATCGGAGTTTCTCCGGTGTGCTTTCTGTGCTCGTAGAGCATCCCCTCGTCCTGGATCCTATTTCTCTGGTAGTTGACTTCCAGAGCCCCCAACACCCCTCCCCTGCTATGCATCTCCTCGAATATCCTGAGTACCTTCTCCTCTACCTCATCGGTCAGGTAGTCGGCTACGAATGAGCCTTGGAGTGGGTTCTCGTTCCTGAGCCAGCCATACTCCTTGGCCAGAATTAGTTGGATCGCCACCGCATCTCTAACTGTGTCTTCTGTAGGGGTCCCGAAGGCCTCGTCCCTGCTGTTGGTGTGGAGGCTGTTCGCGTTGTCGGCAAGGGCATAAAGGGCCTGCAGAGTGGTTCGGTAATCATTCCATGTGAACTCCTGGGAATGTAGGGATCTACCACTGCTCTGGATGTGGTACTTCAGCTTCTGTCCCCTCTCCCCGACCCCATACAGGTCTCGCATGGCTATGGCCCATATCCTCCTTGAGACCCTGCCTATTACGGCGTATTCCGGATCCATTCCATTGGAGAAGAACCATGAGAAGTTCCTCAGGAACTTGTCCGGATCGAGGCCCCTTGCCTTGAATAGCTCGACGTAGGTTAGCCCATTTGACAGGGTCAGCGCTGCTTGGGTGATCGGATTGGCACCTGCCTCATCTATGTGGTATCCGCTGATGCTGACGAAGTAGTGGTTTCGGACTTCATTGTCCACGTAGAACTCCGCCACATCTCCCATCATCCGCAGTGCGGTATCCAGATTGAAGACCAATGTGTTCTGTCCCATGGCTTCCTTCAACTGGTCGGCTTGTACTGTTCCCCTTACTGTTGATAGGGAGTACTCCTTAATCTCCGAGGCCTCTTTCTCGTTCGGCTCTCTTCCGTTCTCATCGATGAACTTCCTAGTCTGCTGCCTGATTGCAACTCTGAAGAACGCTGCCAGGTGCCACCAGTAGTTCCCATTGATTGTCATGCTGACTGAGGTGTTGGGTGCGCACAGGTCGAAGCCGTCGAAGAGCACCTCCATCTCGTCTACGGTGCTGATGCTTACGCCAGACTCACAGACCTTCCCGAAAATATCCAACCTCTCTTGAGGGTCGTTACCATACAGGCTTGGTGAGTCGAATGCTACCGAGAGACGGTTGAATGGCTGATCCTTGGATAGGAAATGGTAACGCTTGTTGGTCCTCTCCGCGCTGCCTTCCCCGGCGAACATTCTGACTGGAAGTTCGTCCTCCCTCCTGAACGGGAAGACCCCTCCGGTGAAAGGAAAGGAGCCTGGGACGTTCTCCTTGCTTATCCACAGAAGTTTCTCGCCCCAGTCCTCAGTAGTAGGGAGTGCCACCCTAGGCACCCTAGTCCCCGAAATGGTCTCATGCGTCGTCTTTACCGGTATCTCCTTTCCTCGAACAGTGTAACTTGCCTGTCCGGATCTGTAGGAGTCTGCAATTGATTCAAAATCCTCCAGATCCCCCCATGCAGATTCGGGCAGAGATTCACGTATTTCCTTCGCCTCTTCCAGCAAGTCGATGTGATTTCCCCCCTTTTTCGAGGAGTCGAGGAATGTGGCCACAGATTCTAGCTGCTGGACTTGTCTAACTGCCTTGGCCATGTCCTCAGACCTCTTGTGATAACCCCTCACAGTAGAAGCTACTTCTGCCAGATATCCCTGGCGCTCGGGAGGAATCGGGGCATCGCGGCTGGGAAGTCCGTCTGGACCCAGTCTAGCCTCACTTGCTGAGAAGTCTGTATCGAATCTGTCGTTCAGGAGTGAGGATATCATCTCCCAAAGTCGATCGACTCCCGCGTCTGCGAACTGGCTAGCAATCGTGGGAACTACTGGCATTGACTCCGGGCTTTCTCCGAATGCCTCTCTGTTCCTCTGGAATTGCTTCCGAATCTCGGTTAGTGCATCCTCGGCTCCGGGCCTATCGAACTTGTTCAGAACCACAATGTCAGCGAAGTCTAGAGCAGCTAGCTTCTCCAACTGGCTGGGTGCACCGTACTCCCTTGTTGTTACGTATATCGAGGTATCAGCGACCTCGGTAATTGCGTCGTTACCTTGTCCTATCCCGCTGGTCTCAACCAAAACCAAGTCGAAACCCACTGCCTTACAGACCTCGACGGCGCGATCTATGCACTCAGCAATCTCTCGCCCACTTTCCCGGCTCGCGAATGAGCGCATGAACAACTTTGAGTCTGAGAGGGAGTTCATCCTGATTCTGTCCCCAAGTAGGGCACCACCAGTCTTCTTCCTCGTAGGATCGGTTGCTAGAAGTGCGACCCTGGCTTCGGGATTGTCTCGCCTGATCCTAAGCATGACCTCATCCATCAGGCTCGACTTCCCAGCCCCACCTGTTCCGGTAATCCCAACTACAGGGCACTCTGCTTCGACTTCCCTGGAGCGTGCTTGGGATAATTTGTCTGAGAATTGATCGGTAGGTGAGTTTTCTGCCATAGTCAGTAGGAGAGATACTGCAGCATGATCGTCTGCATCTACCTGGCCCGTTATCTGGTCGAATCTGGATTCTGCAAGTAGGTCTGTTCCGGATGCGCTGGTCATTGCGTCCCTGACCATCCCCACCAGGCCAAGGTCCCTGCCATCGTCCGGTGAATAAATCTTAGAAATCCCCTGCTCCTTGAGGTGCTCGATTTCATTTGGCAGGATGGTTCCGCCTCCTCCTCCAAAGAGGAAAACGTGCTCGAAACCGTTTTTCTGCAAGATGTCTTTAGTGTGTGTGAACATCTCAACCGCCCCTCCCTGGTAGGATGTGATAGCCACAGCATGCGCATCCTCCTGTATGGCGGCACGAGCTACCTCATCTGCACCTCTATCGTGCCCTAGGTGGATAACCTCACAACCTTGGCTCTGTAGAATCCTGCGGAATATTCCGATGGCTGCATCGTGCCCATCGAAGATGGCCGCCGCGGTAATTACTCGGATGGGCATTTTTCCACCTGGAGTTCTAATTATAGAGTCGGGCTCGCCGCTATCCGCTCTACTTGCCATACTACTCCGAAAACACGATTCCACAAGAATGCGTTGACTGACTGAAAACCATGGAACTGGTAATTCCGGGACATTGTTCAAGACCCAAGGAGAGTACGCAAGTAAATGGAAGAGAGGCCGGAGTCTGTCGAAATAACCTCGGGTTCTGATGGGAATCCCTGGGGGGGTGAGCCTTCCAATCTGGAGTCTGGAGGAACCATTCTAAGCGGGAGCGTTTCTTCACTAGGGGATAGTAACAGTGGTGCACTAGGCATCGTTTCACAGCAAGAACAGGGCAATGGCTCCAACGTAGGCTGGTTCTTCGTTGGTCTAATTCTGGCTCCTGCTGCTATGTGGATCTCTTCAATTGTACTCATGGAAATTGCATGGGCGCTCTCAGATACGGGAGAGGGGTTGTTCATGGTGGCTAGTTTTCTTGTATGGCCGGTAGGTCTGATTGCAGGGATAGTCTGGAGTTTTACAAGGGGGAACAAGTACTTCGCTATTGGCATGCTGACTACTGTAGTAGGGGTCCCCGCTGTTTTGTTCCTGGCATTTATCGTAATGATACTGATGTGGAGCGGTGGCTTCTGAATCTAGAAACCGCTGACGAGGATGTACGCGAACAGGAACATTAGGGCGCCCATGGCTCCGTCGATCAGATGAGCGCTAGACTTCAGCCTCTCTGCCCTGTCACCTGTGGTGAGGACCGTGGCCACGGTTACATACCAAGCCCCATCAATTGTCATCCCCAGAAGGCCCATGCCGATGAGAGTCTCCATTGGGAAGTCCGCTTCTATGAACGGCGAGTATAGGGCTAGCATCCATGCCATTATCTTTGGATTGAGCAAGGCTATTGAGAACCCCTGGATGAAGCCAATTCTGTCCGAAGGAGCGTGTTGGTCGGCCTGGTCCTGCTCGTCTTCTCTTTCTGCCATGGCATGGCGAAGGAAGGTGGTCCCCAACCATAGGAGGATTACAATGCCACCCCACCTCAGTACCTGCTCGACGTGCTCATTTGCAGAGAGCGCGGTCGCTATTCCGAGAGCGGCGAGGAAGGCGTAGATCCCGAAGCCTATTCCGTGTCCTATCCCCGTGTAAATTCCCTGTCTCCGGCCCCCAGTCAAGGTATTCCTGAGGACTACAGCCAGAGAAGGACCGGGACTCATGGCCCCCAAAGCGAAGACGATAGCGAGGGCGGCCCAAGCACTAGGTTCCATTCGGTCACCGAACTAGAATCAGTACATGGCCTCTATCTCACTAGCCCAGTTCTCCCTGATCTGGATCCTCCTGATCTTCAGGGTCGGGGTTAGCTCCCCGTGGTCCACGCTCAGGTCCCTCGGGAGGATTGTGAACTTCTTCAGCTGCTCTGGGTTTGAGAACTGCCCGTTGAGCCTGTCCACGTGCTCCTGTAACTCAGCATGGATCTCAGGGCTATCCGTGTACTCGCTTAGATCGTGTCCGAACTCCTTCAGCTTGGCCAACTGCTCGGCGGGGTCCTTGGGGACCTTCGCTCCATCCATCCCGTGCTTGTCCCTTAGAATGGCTCCCACATCCAGAGTGAAGAGGGCGCTGCAGTACTTCCTGTTGTCCCCGATCAGCATGCACTGGGAGACAAGAGGAATCGACTTCATGGTCTCCTCGATCACGAGGGGTGCGATGTTCTTGCCTGCGGAGCTGACGTAGATCTCCTTTATCCTTCCAGTCACGCTGATGTATCCCTCTGAGTCCTCCCTACCTAGGTCTCCTGACTTCAGCCAGCCGTCCTCGGTCATTGTCTCTGCTGTAGCTTCAGGGTTGTTGTAGTAGCCCTTCATGATATGTCTACCACGGAACTGTATCTCTCCGTCACCGGCCTCGTTCGGATTGTCGATCCTGATATCTCCAACGAAGGCCTTCCCTACGGTCCCGATTTTGTTATTGCCGGGGTAACCTATTGTGGCTCCCGCGGTGGTCTCGGTCATTCCGTATCCTTCGAATAGGGGAATGTCCAGCTTCTGGAAAAGGTGCAAAATGTCGGAGTTGATCGGGGCTGCCCCTGTGATGGCGTACTTCAGATTGGAAAACCCTATCTTCTGCTTTGCCTTCTTCCTTACTATGCCCTTCAGAACGGGAATGCTCAGCCACTTTACTTTACTTCCGAGGCCGGCAACTAGGTTGGAGTATACCTTCTCGTAGATTCTTGGTACTCCTATGAATAGAGAGGGTTCTACTTCCTTTGCGTAATCTATGGATTCCAATGGGTTACTGACCACTCGCATGTGCATGGCATCTCTTATCCAGATGTGGTTGTCTGCTAGCTGACCGAAAACGTGTGCGCATGGAAGCCATGAGACATAACCGTCACCCTGATCGAACTTGGCGATGGCAGACACCCCGGCGATCTCTGCCTCGAAGTTGTCGTGAGTCAGTTCTACTCCCTTTGGGTTTCCAGTGGTACCTGATGTGTAGATCAGCGAGGCTGTATCATCGGGCTTTATGCTGGAGGCCCTTTCCATGACTTGGGAATCCTCGATATCGCTTCCGCTGGCGAGGAAATCGGACCATGAGATTGACTTGGGGTGATCAGGCATATCCACCCCGTCCATGACGACGACGACCTCGACCTTATCCAATGAGGGAAGTGCCTCGTTCAAGCGATGAGAGCACATCTTTCCTTCTTCCCCCCCATCCATCGGGTTGTTACCAACGAAGACCACCTTTGAGTCGGAGTTACCCACGACCCATTCGACCTCCTCCGGAGAGCATGTGTGGTAGACCCCTACGGCCGCACCATTGCACATATTGGCAGCTGAGTAAGCTGAATACCACTCCTTTCGATTGTATGAGTATATGCTGAGCTTATCTCCGGCATCAAATCCATTGGCGATGAGGGCCTTCGAAAGTGCGACTACGTCGTCCTTGAACTCGGACCAAGTGGTCGTGTCCCAGTTTCCGTTCTCGTCCTTGGATGAGATGGCTGCCTCGTGGGGGTATTTTTCTGCGTTTTCAATTAGGTATTCGGGAGTTGTCTTCTCCGACATGGTTTTTTTGAGTTCAGATTGAAACTTAACTGTTGTCTAGGAAATTAAGTGTTGCAAAAACAACCTTCATGGGAGGACCTTGCTTATGTTTGCCCTCCAATCGGCACCTCCGTTCCTATTTGCCAGAGGGGAAGCTGGAGAGGGGTGCCAGCATGTTTCTATTGAGACTCCATAGCCGTGAAGAGCAGTAACTGCTCTCTTCTCTGCGTACTTCCCGATTCCTACCACCTTTCTGGCTCCTAATGCTTCCACGACTTCCCTCAGGTGCTGATCGCAAATATCCATCAGTTCGTCTACTGCCTGTCCGGCAACGTTGTTTGGTGTTACGTTGGTCCCCCTATCGCCATTCAGAATCATTAGTGGGCAGTGGTTGACTACGTAGACTTCTTTGGAAATCTTATCGATGTCTCCGTATCTGTGCTCGAGCACCCCCCACAGTCTTGTTCCAGAGACTTCCTCCTTGGGGTGTTCTAGACCGTTTACAGGCCTTTTAGGATGAGTTATCTCGGGATTTGCAACGGTTATCCCCGTAATCCGAATCAAGTCTCTGACGACCGATGTCGCTGCGAAGGGGATGCCCATCTGGCCCATTCCATGTGGACCGGGATTCATACCGAGAAGAATACACTTCGCACCATTCCCACCAGTCCTTCGAATGAACTCCGCATGTACCTCCCATGCATAATTGAGGGGGTTGTAAACGAGGTCGGCGACTCCTTCTGAGACAATCCTCCTTGCTATCAATTGGGAAGTATCCCTCAATCGGGAAGCGGAAGCAATGAGTTCGTGAACGACGTCCACCATCTACTGTTTCACATCTCCTAGTTTAGCTCCGGAAACTTCTCTGAGTTTCTCGGGAGTGATTGGGAATACTGTCTGAGGAGTACCCGCTGCGCCCCAAACCAAGTCGTATTGCATCAGATCCTCGTCCATGAGTACTGTGGCAGGGCTTGTGTGTCCGAATGGCGGGACCCCGCCAACGGCAAAACCGGTGCTTTGGAGAACGTATTCAGGAGATGCCATCCCGGGCTTGAATCCGAGTATTCGCTTCAGTTTCCTCTTTCTTTCTACCCTGTTGGATCCTGATGTGATCACTATTACGGCTCCTTCCTCTCCACTGAATACTATCGATTTGGCGATATGCGCTACTTCGCATCCCAGTTGATCAGCAGCGTCCTGCGAAGTTCGAGTGCCCTCCTCATACTTGCGCGGGTCAGGTGTGAAGCCTATCTCTTCGCACTGAGCTAGCCAGAGAGCGTGCCCATCCATGCAATGCGCCTCGAGTATCTCGACTTATGGATTGGGGACCTAGTAATGAGGGGGACGATGGCTCAGCGACTGTAAGTTTCATGACTCGATTGTAGGCGGTTCGACCATGGAGTGGCCTTTCGGACCGTACGAGACGGTAATGGGTACGATACTCCTGCTGACCATTCCAATCCAGAGGATCCTAACCAGGGATGAGCCTGAGATGAGGGTTGCACTGTCCGATCTACTAGGAGAAATCAAGGAAAAGGGGTACAAGTGGCATATTTCTGTTTATGTAATAATGTACGGATTTAAGGCCTTCATTGACCAACACAACGAGGCTATAAAGCCCCGTGTCGGCGGATTTACGCACTACGTTCACGGATTCGAAGGAGAGTTGACTCTCTGGGTCCAGGAGAGTTTTCGTAACGAAATGCTTAGCGATGTCCTGTCCTTCCACTACCTGTTCGTCTACCTGTTCCTGATTTGGTTCAGTCCGATTTACTACATCCTCTGCAGGGATGAGGTCATGGCCGACAAGGCAGTTCTGAACTACTCCATAATCTACGTACTCGCCGTCCCACTCTACCTCTTCTTCAACGTCGAGGTGACATCCTCATTCATTCCAGGAATGGATGCTATCATGTACCACGAGTCGTGGAACCTATTCTTCTTCACTGAAGTAGACCCACTGGACAACGGCATTCCGAGTCTGCATGTTGGCCTCCCGCTTGGCCTATTGATAATCAATCGGCTACACGTTAGAGACCTGGGAATCAAAATGGCGGAATGGCGCCATAGGGAGTTCGACCTTTTCGTAGCAGCAAACATCCCGATTTATTTGTTCAGCATACAATACCTTGGAATTCACTGGATTTCGGACGTGATCCCAGGAGTGATGCTTGCCGTAATATGCGCTCTCTTCGCCCATGGCATCCAACCCAAGCTTAGGAATCTCAGAGAGAACGGTTTGCGCTCCCTCGCTCATCCGAGAAACGTTTCTTACACCGCTGCCGTATTCTCAGTGATCGGCACTCTGATGCTAGTATTTGTCATCGTAGATGGTCCGGGGACCGATGAAAATGAGCCTACGATGAGAGTTGGGGCCGGAGACGTTAACCTTGACGTCATCGAGGTACACAGTTTGTGGCACCCAGCAGAGGTAGAGGCCAGAAATGTGGGATTGGAGGATGTACAGATTCTAGTAATTCACAGAGACATGGTCGAAGAGCATGCCAGAGGAGGGAAGATAGAATGGTCAGCATTCTCTGATCGGGACATTCAAATCCTCCCTCCAGGTGAGGCTTACCAGGTAGAGGTTGAGACTCCAACGGTGTATGACGGACATTATGTTCTGGTTTCCAATCAAGGGGATGATGGGGTTGGCGAAGTCAGGATCACGATTGAGTACGTGGATGGGGATCTCATCTGGACTGGAGTCCTGTCATCCGTCCCATCTTTCGCAATAAGCGGACTTGTGGTAGGGAGGATGATCTGGTCAGACAAGGATGAGGTGACCAAACAGACCTCCGATGAATAGTCCAGAAACTGCTCCTAATCCAATCCAGGTCCCGATTCTGAAAGGCGGGTAATTCCTCCTCCAGACATACATTGACTGGGATAGCCAAAGCAGGATGACTATGATGAACCAAACGAAGAATATTGCTTGGGGAAAGAAAGCGAAGAACATCCCAATATTGGCCCCTAGTATCAACTCTGCCCTCCCTCCAGTAGGCTCGGGGGAGAAATATAGGATCGGACTCAGAATCACCAGTAGGATGAATGGAGTTGTCAGTTCGCCGCCCACGAGCTGAGGAGTGTTTGGAATCACATATGGGATGCATGCTGCTGCGAATCCGGCTAGACTCGGTACCGCCACAGGCCAAAGAGGAGGTTCGTCCCACTTCATGACATAGCGTCCAAGAGGTGTCCCATGAACTCTACTAGGAGGGCCGGAAGGTTTTCTTTAGATTTCTCGACCTCGGGGGGATATGGCGAAGGGAGAGATAGTACTAGGATGCCTCGCACCGCACCCCCCGCATGTGGTTTATGCGGAGAATCCGGAACAGAACGAGGCTTTCGCAGAAGGAGGTTGGGAGACACTCAGATGGGGTTACAACAGACTTGCAAGAAAACTGAAATCGATTGACTACGATGCAATGGTTATCTTCACCCCCCACTGGCAGACATACATCGGAACTCATTTCCTCGGGCTTCCTAAATTCAAGTCAAAGTCGGTAGATCCTGTTTTTCCTAATCTTTTCAGGTTCAACTACGATATCTCAGTCGATGTAGAGTTGGCGGAGAAGATGTGCGAGGTTGCTGGAGAATCTGGGATAGTGACTAAGATGATGCGAAATCCTGACTTCAGAATCGACTATGGGACAATCACGTCATGCCACATGCTTAATCCTGAGTGGGACAAGCCACTGGTGACGATAAGTAGTAACCGAAATGCGCACTACTATTCGCCAGAAGTGATGAATGAGCAGGCCAGTGCCCTTGGGGATGCCTGTGCCAAGGCAATAGAAGAGAGTGGGAAGAAAGTTGTACTGATCAGCAGCCATAGCCTTTCCCACAGGCACTTCGTAACTGAGTCCCCCCTCCCTGAGGATATGAGTAGGGAGCACATATACAATCACAGCCAATACGTCTGGGACATGAAGCTGGTAGACCTGATGAGAGATGGGAAGATGAAAGAAGTGATCGACATTATGCCGGAATTCACGGAGCAGACTATTGCTGAGACTGAAGCAGGAGGGCTGACATGGATGATGGCAGCCATGGGTTATCCCGAGTATCCTGCTGAGATTTACGGTTACCAGTCGGTGATAGGTACGGGTAACCTGATTGCTGCTTGGGACCCACTAGAGGCAACCAGAGAGATTGTGCTCTGAGGTGATTAAATGTCAGATCCAGACATTCTTTTCGGGATTTACTGCCCCCCCCCCACCCGCAACCCCTTCTATCACCAGATGCAAGTGAGGGGTATGGGAAGCTAAGAGATGCATTCGAGACATGTAGGAAAAGGATCGAGGAAAGCGATGCAGACCTGATACTGGTATACTCGACAACCTGGCCCAGTATCATCGGTCACCAGATACAGGGCCATCCCGAGCCAGAATGGGTGCATGTGGACGATGACTTTCACTACCTGGGTAGCATGCCTTACAAGTTCAAGATGGATACAGAGTTCGCTGAGAAATTCAGAGAATCTGCAGAGTCGAGGGGGCTACAATCCAGAACGGTGTCTTACGATGGTTTCCCGATAGACACAGGTTCGATTGTTGCGCTCAAGCTTCTAAACCCGGATAACAGGATTCCTGCATGCATTGTATCCAGTAACATGTATGCAAATAGGGCGGAGACGATTGTTCTGGGCAAGTCTGCGCGTGATGCGATTGCCGCTCAGGGCAAGAAGGCAGTTGTTGTGGTAGTTTCCAGCCTGTCAAACAGGATGTTTACGGAGCACATAGACCCTGCAGAGGACCGGATACACTCTGCCAAGGATGACGAGTGGAACAAGAAAATCCTGGAGTTCTTCGGAGACGGCAGGCTGGAGGACCTAAGTCAGCTTTCTCGGGAGATTCATGGGCAGATCAGAGTGCAAAAGGTAGTGGCTTACAAGCCAGCCTGGTGGATGTCCGCTACAATGGGCCAACACAACAACTACACAGGCGAGGTTTTGGCCTATGAGGCACTTCATGGCTCAGGAGGTGCGGTTGTCGTTCTGACTCCATCGAAAGGCTCTGTAGGAGACAAGGAGTTTGACGAGGATGATGTCGAGCACTATCATGGTGATCGAGGAGTATTGGATACGGGGGCCCTGTGATGGAAGAGGAACATCAAATAACAACCGAGGAAAAAAGGAAGAAGATGGTTGAAGATATCGTCTCTGCCCCTGCTGACGCCGTAGAGAAGGTTTACGACGAGGTCGGGCAGTCGCTTGCGAGATCAGCCGGAGGTGCTCTGGGAGCAGCCGCTGGCGTGGCGGTTGGTGGTCCCGTAGGAGGAGTCTTGGGGGCGGTAGTTGGACGGAAGGCGGCTGGGAAGCTTACCAGTGAGGATGGAGCCTTCATCGCAGAGGGAGGCCCCACAGCAGTTGGAGCTTATCCCCATTTACGCAGAGTGGGGGACCTAGTCTTCGTGAGCGGTATGGGTCCTCGGCAGCCTGGGACTAACGAGATACCCGGGGGACCGATAAAAGATGAGGATGGAAATCCTCTGGAGTATGACATTGGAGCACAGACGCACGCAGTGATTGGTAACATCAGAGTGATTCTCGAAGAATATGGGCTCGGGCTGAAAGATATCGTTGATGTCCTAGTCTTCCTGACAGACATGGAAAGAGATTTCGAGGGATACAACGAGGTTTACGCGGAGTACTTCTCAGAGATTCTTCCGGCAAGGACCACCGTTTCAGTCGAAGCCCTACCGACTTCAATTGCCATTGAGTTGAAGGTCATTGCAAGAGCATGATCATTGATCTATGTCCTCGATGCTTTCAGAATTGCACCAAGCAGGCGAGGATATAGGGTTGCATCTACTTGGGTTCCCATCTGGAATTGAGACCCAGTACTCGAGTCCATCTACCTTGGCTGGATAGTCCGTGGAAATGCTGTGAGCACCGACTGCAATTGCTGCGTCCCTCCTGGAAGTGTCGTTGTTATCGGCCTCCTCACCTCCGCTGTCTGCTCTACTTCGAACTATGTAGCCCTCGGTAACCAATCTGGTAATATCTTCCCCATTGCCTACGGGGTCAGTAATGGAGAATATTGCAGCCTCGTCACTACCTTCTTCTGAGAGGGTGAACATCCTAGCTCCGATTAATCCCGGAAAGTCTTGGATGTACAAATCTCTAGTCTGCCCCCTCGCTAACAAAACGAAGATGGTCTTGCCCCTACTCTGCTCTAGCAGGGGCCAGCCATTTTCTCCGATTGCATCACGGAGGTTGTCGCTGTCCCCCCTTACATCGTCAGGTGTGATTGTCTTGTTCAGGGGCCAGAAATTCGATATTTCCTGCTCAATGTCTCCCAGGAGCCCGGAAATTTCCAGAGTAGTTGTCAAATCGGCAGCCTGCTCAGGCCAATCCTTGGGCTCTACCCAGATGAACAAAGGGTGATGCATAGGATTCTCGTTGGACCATTCCAGCAACGTACCTAGGCAATCCTCGAATGTCGGGCATGTTGTTCCGGAGTCGTACTGGTTGTGATAGACTCTGAGGCTGCCTCTTACGTCCCACCACACATCTAATTCGAACTGCCTTACCCCTTGTTGGGAGGCCTGCAAGTCAAGAGTTTGATGAGTATACATGTACTCCCTCGTTGGGGAGAACAGAGGTTCCACGTGGTACGAGTTATGAGTCCCCTTCATCTGTATGTGATTAATTCGAAGTGGCTCTTTTTCGTCGTCTTCGTTGAAGAGACTGTCGCCTGATTCCACTCCGAAGCACCCCGTGAAGGAGGTGACAAACAGAAGAGTAACTGCGAGCGCTGCTTGCCTCCTCATCTTGGTTGAATTATTGGAGAGGAAAATAACTCTTCTGAATAATTCAGTGATCGACGCCACCGAGTCCATGGACATGCCCATGAGCCAGTTCTTCTTCGGAAGCCGCCCGGATGTCAACGACTTCTACTTCGAATCTTAGGGTTCTACCTGCCATCTGATGATTGAAGTCAGCGGTGACCACTTCTTCGTCTATCTCGACAATAGTGAATTGAATAGGGCCCTGATCACTATGGGCACCGACGACCATGCCGACTTCAAGCTCCATACTCTCAGGAAAGTTTTCCCTCTCGATCTTCTGAATAGCATCCTCTATTCTCTCCCCGTAAGCATCTTCAGGCGACAAAGTGAACTCTCTCTTCTCACCCACCTTAGCCCCTAGCATCTCTCTCTCGAAGCCAGTAATCATCTGCCCGTAACCAACTATGAAAACCAAGGGGTCCTTTCCTCTGCTACTATCGAACTCTCCCCCCTCTGCGAAAGTTCCAGTGTAATGCACTGATGCAATTGTTCCGTGTTCAATTGTGTCGACCATGGATGTTGGGTTTAGAGAGAGTATCTAACCATTGGGTATGCAGAACCTTCAACTGGGGTGTGTGGAGCCGCCAAATCATGCGTCACTACGGTCCAGAGGACCTAGTAGGAATAGTGTTGACTCCCAAGGATACGGAGTCTGACGGACTTGAAAGGAAGTTAGGGCTATTTTCGGTGATAATTATCTCTTTGTCCGCAATGATAGGATCTGGGCTGTTCGTGCTTCCTGCTCTCGCCATGCTAGAACTTGGAGGCGGAGATATTCCACTAGGGGGCGTCTGGCTGGCGTACCTAGTTGCTGCAGTTCTCGTAATTCCTGGTGCCGTGTCGAAGTCAGAGCTATCAACAGCTATGCCCGCATCGGGTGGCTCTTACGTTTACGTGCAGAAGACCTTCGGCCCCCTCATAGGAACTGTAGCAGGTCTGGGTTTGTGGGCCAATTTCATGCTAAAGTCTGCATTCGCATTAATTGGCTTCAAAGCTTATCTCTGGGTAATAGAGGATCTGCTGGGGATGGATATTGACATAGAGGCGGCTGCAATCCTACTCCTAGCAATCATCGTCGGAATAAACATCCTTGGTGTGAAGAAGATCAAGAAGGTACAGATTCCAATCGTGATATTTTCTGCAACCTACCTATTCGCTCTGTGCGTTTATGCGATTGCATACCATGATCTGGATTGGAGTGCTGTTTCTTCCAAGGATGCTTTCGGGAGTTGGGAGGATGTTGCCGCTACGTCGGCATTTGTATTTGTCTCCTATGCTGGTGTGACCAAAATCGCTGCGGTGGGTGGGGAGGTCAAGAACCCTGAGAGGAACCTTCCGTACGGGATTCTTCTTTCACTACTATTCAGCTGTCTGCTGTACGTTTTGGTCACTATGGTAATGGCAGCCGCAGTTCCCCCCTCTGAATACATGCACGGTGAACACGGCGCTAGCGAGGATCCAGTATACATCTTCGCTGAGGCAGTAGGAGGGGAGACTGTTGGAAAGATAGCTGCGATTCTCGCTGTCGTGACCATGACTTCAATGGCTTTAGCGGGTATTCTAGCTTCATCGAGATTCCCATTTGCGATGTCCAGAGACAATCTACTGCCTCCCTTCCTTGAGAGTGTCCATCAGAGATTTGGGACTCCTCATTGGGCAATAATTGGGACGGGAGTAGCTATGGGCCTAGCGATAACATTCCTCCCTGTTCATGATGTCGCTGAACTCGCATCTGGATTCAAAATTATGATATTCATGCTCATAAATGGATGTGTGATAGTGCTTAGGACCTCATCGGATTCGCACACATGGTACGATCCACAGTGGAAGACACCTTGGCCCCTATATCCCGCAGTACAGTTGTTTGGAATCTTCGGAGGGGGTGCCTTGCTCTATCTGATGGGGTCGAAGTCCCTGGTTGGAGCCTCGGCAGCGATAGTTCTGGGATTAATCATCTACAACGGCTATGGCAGAAGTAGGGTGGATGCACAGATTACTCCGTGGGAAACTGTAAGGCTGATGCTTACTAATGCAGACGAAGCTGAGAGGAGAAGATTGTTCGCTGCATTCTACGATGCCGATGTAGAGGGGGAGGGGCAGTTGGACCTAGATCAGTTCGTCAGCGCTTTCAAGGCTCTAGGATACATCGAAGGTGGGGGGCCCAACATTCCTGACGATGCCATAGTTCTCTCGAAAACCAGAAATCGTCGAGGAGACCAGTTGATAGGGGATGTTTTCGGCAAAGGAGACACGGACAAAGACGGGTTGATTAGTATCGAGGAGTTTCTTGAGGTTGCTCATGAAATAGAGCCTGAGGGCTGAAACTTCGGGCGTATGTTTGAAGTCAGCAACCGTACTGGGGGTATTGCAGGGTGCGCAAATGGTTTCCAGTAGAGCGAAGAAGGTGACTACGCACATATTGCAAGAAATGAAGCGTTCGAATGAGAAAATAGCAATGCTTACCGCCTACGACTATTCCCTAGCACGGCTTGTTGACGGAGCAGGAGTGGACGTGATACTCGTGGGCGACTCTGCTTCAAACGTGATGGCGGGGAATGATACTACCGTCCCCATTACTCTGGAACACATGATCTACCATGCTCAGTGCGTGGTGAATGCCGTGGACAGGGCCTTGGTAGTTGTGGATATGCCATTCGGCAGCTATCAAGGTGATTCGAAGCTTGCACTGAAGAGCGCTATCAGAATAATGAAGGAGTCCGCCGGTCATGCAGTTAAAATCGAGGGCGGCAAGGAAATAGTAGACTCCGTGAAGCGAATCCTCACTGCAGGAATCCCGGTTATGGGGCATCTCGGTCTGACTCCCCAGTCGATTTACAAGTTCGGAACTTACTCAGTCAGAGCGAAGGAGGAGTCCGAGGCGAATAAGTTGATGGAAGACGCTATGGCTCTCCAGGAGGCAGGTTGCTTCTCGATTGTCTTCGAGAAGATTCCTGCGGATCTAGCAAAGAAGATCAGTGAATCTCTCGATATTCCCACCATCGGGATTGGTGCCGGGCCACACTGCGATGGCCAGGTCCTAGTCCTTCATGACATGCTTGGGATTACCAAGGATTTCTCACCTAGGTTCCTAAGACGCTACTCTGACGTGGGCACCGCAGTTGACAAGGCAGTCAGGGATTACATCGATGATGTCAGGGGAGGCACCTTCCCATCTCAAGAAGAGAGTTACTGATTCTGGATTTGCGTCCCCAACGTTCAAGGACGCCCGCCAACGGGTCGAGTTAGGTCATCATGAGTGAGTTGTGGGTTGAGAGGCACAGACCGCGTTCTGTCAGCGAGATGAAGGGACAGAGGGCAGTTGTGGATAGGTTGAGTGCTTATTCGGAGTCCAAAACATTCCCCCACCTAATGTTCGCTGGTCCGCCTGGAACAGGAAAGACCACTGCCGCTCTGGCACTAACAAGAGATGTATTCGGAGACGGGTTCAGGAACAATCTCCTGGAGATGAATGCCAGCGATGAGAGGAAGTTGGAGTCGATACGTACCAAGGTCAAACAATTCGCTCGAACCGCACCCATGCCAGGGACTTCGTTCAAGGTTATTTTTCTAGATGAAGCCGATGCTCTGACCTCAGACGCCCAGGGTGCCCTGAGGAGAATAATGGAGCAGTTTGCGGAGACGTGTAGATTCATTCTATCCTGCAACTACTCTTCGAAGATCGTGGAGGCCATACAATCACGATGCGCAGTCTTCAGATTCAGGCCCCTAGATAGCGAGAAGGTTCTGGAGAAGGTAATGGAAGTAGCCAGTAGCGAAGGAGTTGAACTGGAGGAGGAGGCTGCAAGAGCGATTGCAGATGTTAGCCTGGGAGATCTAAGGAAGGCGATTACTTCCCTACAGGTGGCTGCATCTCTAGACCCCCACGTAACTCGCGATCTCGTTTACGAAACAACCGCCACAGCCCCCCCGGAGGAGTTGCATGGATTCTTCCTTGCCTGCAAAGAGGATGGTTTCCAGCCTGCTAGGAGGAGGATGAGGGAGATACTAGATCGCTTCGGACTTGCTGGAACTGACCTGGTAAACCAACTTCACAGAGAATTAGGCAAAGTCACCTTCCTAGACGAACCCCAGAAGCTCAAAGTGACTGAAGCTATGGCAGAATGTGACTTCAGAATGGTAGAAGGAGGGGGAGAGTCCCTTCAACTAGATGCGATGGCTGCGAGAATCTGTAGTATGCTCGGAAATTAGGATGACTGTAAAATTCGGAGGATATACTCCCTCTGCCAAGTGTTCTCTCCGTCTTGCCAAGGGACCATATCGTTAACCTCGGTCAGTGAGATTTGAATCAGATAATCCCCGGGACCGCACCCCCTGGGACAAAGGTCCCAAGCCATGGATATATCCTGCGAGTGTGGGGAGACCTTTGGCCCCAAGTAACCTCCTGTGAGTGAGTTCTTCCTAAGTCCCCTTACCCATTCTTCGTCATCAACAGATTCGAAAGTATCAGAGGGGGATAGTCCATTAGATCCATCTGAGGCAATTCCTGAGACTAAACCAGAGACATTGACGATTGGCTCCATTTGACCAACCTTCTGGATTGTAAGATTCATAGTTGAGTTCTCCGCATCAACGTTATCCCTCACTGCCAGACCCAGCAATACCGGGATGGAATCCTGAGAGATCCTGATTTCGTATACCGAGCCATCCAAGTCTGAGTCCGATATTCCCTCAGTAGTTGCAATATCTATTGATCCGGCAAGGTGGGGAGCAGCGATATCAGCCAGAGGAGGATTGACCAGTGCAAATGACAGGGCAAGCCATGTGAAAATATACAGGAACGAAGACCTTACCCAATTACCGGTTGTGTATAGTTCGAAGAATCTTGATGGGACCAGCGCCTGATGTATAGGTCGAATTAGAGAAATCATCAGCAGAGGGAGAAGCCACAGTATCTGCTTGGTCCCATTCATGCCAGGCATCATGTAGAATCTCATCAACAATGCAACCGAGAGTCCGAAGAAAATCACTATCCACATGGAGACTGCATCTGCCTTCTCCTTCTCTGCATGCGAGGAGGGGTCGAATGGCTCAAGGGCTGAGGACTTCTTGCCTCCTCCTTTGGCCCCAGTGCCCTTCTTACCTGAATAGGCGCTGGCCTTTAGGGCTGTATCGACATCGACCATGATGATTCTGGCGAGAGAAGGCGACACATCAACCCTACGTGTGAAGCGATTGTCAGGGGATAATCACCGGCAATACTCAAATGGGCTCTTCGCTCGCCCTATTGCTATGCCGGGGTGGCGTAGTTGGTAGCGCGTCGGACTCATAGGGCAGCCGAAAGGCACGTTCACGCCGTAGGCCCCCTTCGAGATGCCTGAGTCATCCGAAGGTCGCGGGTTCAAGTCCCGCTCCCGGCACCAATACCAAACTGGATGCGAGCCATTGATGGGCCGAGGCGCTCTGCCCGCTTACATGGAGGGTTGGCCAAAGCCGGGAGTCCCGGTGAGGCTTGTGGTCAAGACCTGGTCAGGAAAGGTGGAGCACATTGGCTTAGCCCTGCCCAGTTCGGCACCTAAACTAATCACAATGAAACTACAAAACGGGTACAACGTTTCATTCCCTGAGTCATACGTTGACTCATTCGAAGTCTTGGAAGATATGCCCTCCATAGAAGAGGAAGTTGACGAAATAGAACCACAGGACGAAACGCTTCCACTTGTCCATCTGATACACACAGGTGGGACCATAGCCAGCAAGGTAGACTACGCTACAGGTGCTGTCACTGCAAGATTCGACCCTCACGAGTTACTGGATGCCGTGCCCGAACTTCGAAAGATAGCAAGGATTAGAGCGGTCAAGCTTGGAAACATGTGGTCCGACGATCTTAGACCGAGGCACTGGAACAGGATGCTGAAAGCTACCGAGGAGGCTTTTGCCGAGGGAGCAGTTGGTTGCGTAATCACTCATGGAACTGATACCTTGCACATATCCTCAGCGGCCATGTCATACGGATGGTCCGGTCAAGGAGGTAGGCCACCGGGTAGAATCGTGTTGACAGGATCGCAGAGATCTCCGGATAGAGGCTCTTCTGATGCGACTGAGAATCTGATTGCCTCGGTACATTGGGCAGCGCATGGTCCCGCGCCTTCTGGTTACCGCGACTCGTCAGTGGTCATTGTACATGCGAGCTCCTCGGACGGCAGGTGCGCTGTACTCCCGGGATGTGCTTGCAGGAAGTACCACTCCTCACGTAGGGACGCTTTCAAGCCAATCAACCAGGAGGCTCTCGCATTCGTAGATATAGGTGGAGACAGTGTATCCATAGATTACTCCCCAGAGGCGCATGACGCTAGGGTGGAGTCGATCGCTCCGAAGCAGTTCGATGAGTCCGTTCGTATTGCACAATTCATCTCGGACCCGCACCTACATCCAGACCAGGTCCAAGGAGCCATAGACGCTGGCTTCGATGCTCTACTTTTCCATGGAACTGGTTTGGGGCACCTGCCCATATCCGATCCCGAAGAAGATAGTCTGGAGAATACCAGACTAAGGGTGATGCTCGAGGATCATATCTCCGAGGGAGGAGTCGTAGTGATGGTTACCAATACGATTCACGGTCCCGTTAACATGAACGTATACTCCAAGGGCAGAGACCAGAAAGAGATAGGAATCATCGGACACGGCTCTCTATGCCCGCCTGGCTCTGCTCTGGTAAAGCTACACCACCTCCTATCTGTGGGAGGGAGGGAGTCAGTCGAAGAAGGGTGGGAGATGGACTTAGTAGGCGAGAACCCAGCGTTCTCAAGGTCTTAGACATCCGGTTTGCTGATGAACCGACTTGCACTGGACGCATCATGGCAGGGTCCAGACCTAGCGAAGACCTGGATGCAATCAGACGTGATTCCAAAACTCCTGGGGATAGGGCAGTAATCAGGGAGATTAGGGAAGCGGGCTCCAGAACAGCCAGAGAGAGAATCTTGGACCTACTCGACGATGGGAGCTTCGTTGAGGTAGACGCATTCGTAAAGCACAGGTCTGGGGATCATGGCATGCATCTGCACGAACCACTGGGGGACGGAGTAGTGGCTGGACACGGTATGCTGGACGGGAGAAGGGTGGTATGCTTCTCTCAGGACTTCGCAGTATTCTCAGGGACCATGGGGGAGATGCATGCTAGGAAGATTTGCAAGATTCTTGAACTCGCAGAGAAGGCACGACTTCCAGTTATCGGAATATGGGATGGTGACGGGCAGCGCCCCCACGAGGGAGTAACATCGCTAGGGTCCAACGGTGAGATGCTGGACCTTCTAGTATCCTGCTCGGGCAAGGTCCCTATCCTATCTATTGTCCTGGGAACAGTTTCAGGTACAAGTGCACTTGCCGCAGGACTCTCCGACTTCGTCATTCTAGGCCAACAGAGAGGGAGGATGTTCATGCGGAGCCCATACGCCATCCCCGAGATCATCTCAGGGGAGGTGGACGAGGATACGCTCGGGGGTGCCACCCACCATGCAAGTAGGAGCGGGGTTGCGTGCATGGTCTCCGATAGCGAGAGCGGAACGTTTGACATTGCGGCAGAAATACTGTCATTCCTCCCCGATCATACAATGGCAGAGCCACCTAGACTATCCACAGGTGACAAGTGGAACAGAAAGTGCAAGGGAATGAGTAAGCTAGTCCCACTTGACTCTGACAGGCCGTATGACATGAGGGGAGTGGTAGCGGAGGTTATCGACGATAACCGCTTCCTGGAGCTTTTTCCTGCATATGCAGAGAACGTAGTAGTAGGCTTTGCCAGGCTTGACGGGGTAACAGTGGGCGTGGTGGGAAATCAGCCCTCAGTTCTCGCTGGATGTCTCGATATCGACGCATCTGTCAAGGCTGCTAGATTCATCAGGACCTGTGACTGCTTCAACATCCCTGTAGTGACGTTCGTAGATGTGCCAGGATTCCTTCCCGGTACTGTTCAGGAATGGGGCGGGATTATCCGTCACGGAGCCAAGCTCCTGTACGCCTACGCGGAGGCCACTGTGCCCAAGCTAGCAGTGGTCACCAGAAAAGCATACGGAGGAGCATACCTAGCTATGAGTTGTAAGCACCTCGGATCGGACTACAACGTGGCATGGCCCACAGGGGAGCTAGCCGTAATGGGCGCTGAGGGAGCGGTCAGAATCATTCACAGAGCCGAGCTAGACGGCTCAGATAACCCGGATGAGACTTACTCGGAACTGGTTAAGGACTACAGGGACAAGTTCGGCGACCCCTATGTCGCGGCCCGGCACGGTTGGTTGGATGACGTCATCGAGCCCTCTCAAACCAGAAGAGCCTTGGTAAGCGCCCTCAGACCTTTGCTAACGAAGAGGGTCCTGGTGCCTCCAAAGAAGCATGGAAACATACCTCTATGATGTATAATCCCAATTTCTTTGAGTCATAAATGGGACAGAACATCTTCTAAACTTGGAATTTTTTTCTCGGCTTTTGATGCGAAGAGCGAATGCCACGCCTCCAGATGCTGGGCAGCTAACATTATGATGGCGAAGTCCTCCTTAGATGAAGACTCATTGTACGAAATGGAAACCTGCATATCTGACTCAAGATCAATGGATTGTCCGCCGGCAGGGGCTGAATCGAGATCTATCGAAATGTCAGCATTTCCTGACTCCAATATGCTGGAATCCCAAGGCCCTCTTACCAGTTTCCTGCGTCCTATTTCTGGGATAATCGAGCCTCCCTCTGAAGACCATGCGGCAGCGATGGAGCGAGCGGCAGAACCCCCTCCCCTCATTCTGAGGATAGAACCAGATGGCTCGATGCCTATGTGTCTGCAAGCAGAAATGAAGCCTGATCCATCAGTACTAGCCCCCTTCCAAACCCCATTTGACCTCATAAGTTGGTTGATTGCGTTAACGCCCTGAGGCCGTTGCAACCCCAATCTGGAATGCGGAGAGTGCTTCAGAGGAGAAGTACAAGATAGCCAAAGATCTCCGTCCAATTTCTCAACCTTGGAGTAAAACTCCCCTTCACTAGATGCTTCGACAAATATCTGCTCTGCTTGGACAAGCCCCATTGCGCCCCCCACTATTGAGAAAAGCTTGGGAGTGATAGAATGAGAGACGGGGTAGCCTGCGACACCCCAGTAGGCGGGCGCATCCATAGGTCTCGCCAGTGGTTATCACCGATGAAGGTTTCAAGAGTGCTCCTTCACCGACAGTGCCGGAGGCACAGGAATGCGTCGCATCAAGAGATTGGACGAGGGAGTCAGGCTGAGGATAGAGAGCGAGGACGATTTGTGGGTCCTATCACAGGTCTGCGGTACTGGTTGCCTTGTTGGGATGCTATCACACAGAAGAGACTCTACTACGGGCACGAGGGAGGATGGTCGTGCAAAGAGTGCGGAGAGAAAGCCCATGTGGATTCTCTTAGAGGCTACGGAGACTGCCTTCCAGCCATTTACGGATAGCCTCCGAGTACATGGCGTGATTAAGGAGGCCAAGATAGACATCGGCAGCCACCACACTCACGTTATTTCTCCTGGTGACGAGATAGAGTTGACTCGCGAGGGAGGTTTGTCCAAGTCAGATGAATCCCTAGTGAAGGAAGCTATCTCTTCAGGAAAGAAGACTAGGTCCGGACTAATGGTGGTTGAGAATGACGAGATCCTAATCTTCGAGGTTGCAACTCATGGAATCAGAGATGTCTCCCAGTTCAATCTACGCGGAGGAGGGAAGAGGACGGGGGACTCAACCGCAGTCAGAGAGGAGTTCTTCGAAAAAGTAGCAAAGGAGGCGAAGATGGTTTTTCCCGATGGGACTCCCTTGATCATCTGCGGTCCGGGACTAGCCAGAGAGGGTTTCGAGTCAAAATTAAGAGATTCGGGGGCTAAGAACAGTGTGGTGAATGTGCCTACTTCAATCGGAGGCAGGGCTGCGGCGAACGAGGTCCTTTCGGAGGGCTTGGCCGACACTCTTCTCGGAGAGCATGCTATAGTCGAACAAGTCAAGGTAATCGAGGAGGCACTCAGACGGATTTCCACAGATGGGGCTGTCACCTATGGCAAGAATATGGTGTCCGACGCTTCCGAACAGGGTGCGGTCGAGACCTTGGTGATTGAAGCGGGACTACTGAGAGGGGAAGAAGAATCCTCTGATTGGGAGGAAATAGCGAGTTCGGTCAAGGCATCTGGTGGGAAGGTGATTCAGGCATCTTCCGAGCATGATTCGGGCAAGCAACTTCTTGGAATGGGGGGAGCAATCGCAATCCTCAGGTGGAAGTTGGAATAGACAACCCTCTTGATGGGTATGTTCAGAGGGAAGCATGGAAGGGATGCCGATCAGGATTGCCGGCCTGGGAAGAATTGGTGGGAGCGATGTTGCTTCCTCGGTCGCAGAAGAAGCGATTAGAATAGGAGCAGAGGTTGATTTCATCATCGAATCCGACCAGTACGACGAGTTCAACCAGGGACTAATAGATTGGAGGGCAGTTCTAGGCAACAAGCACTGGCTAGTCCTTTCCTCTGACGGCCCATTAGTTGGTGATTCGATGAAATCGGCTTGGGGTTCCTCATTGACATTCGCTGAATTGGAGGGTTGCAAATCGGCAATGATAGTTGGAGTTCCTAGTGAGGCCGACAGGCTAGAGGAGGCATGGGGTTCCGTAATCAATAGGATTAGACAGGTGAACCTGCTTTTCATCAGCAATGAGGCATTGGAAGGGATTTCAAAGATCGAAGAGACCCCTCCGAACCTCCTCTTAGACGAGATTAGAGACAGGGGCGCAGTTCCCATCGTGTGCACCTTCGATTCGATTGAAGGAGTCGCAGAAGTTAGCCACTCAATGGGAAGAGATGTGGTAGAAGTAGAGGGGGGCATGGAGACTGAGCGGTGGCTAGCAGGGTTCCTATGTGCTCTCCCGACTTCTGGTTATGGGGCATCTGCTGTTGCGGTTGCGGCCATGTCTCAATTCGAGTAATCGAGCGTAAATCGAAAACTTCACTGAAACCCCTTTTGAAGGGGCACCCTTTCGGCCGGACCCGCGAGGCCAATGGGATGCCACTCAAACTAGGGCCAGCCGGAGTTCCCCTCTCCTGCAAGGGCCGCACCATAGTCGAGGGGATGGACGATATCACCGTGCTTGGGCTAGATGCAATGGAGGTGCAGACCGTCAGAACCATCCAGCCCCAGCATTTCGACCAGTATTGGCAGGCTGGAATACTCTCTTGGAAGTCTGACTTCGAGATGAACATGCACGGACCTTACTACGCGGAACTACTCGGTAGCAAGAGGGAAAGAAATAGGACTCTTTCAAAGATGGAGACGAGCCTTCAGGCTGGAAAAATAATCAACGCAAGACATCTAACATTCCATGTAGGGCCATACGGAGAATACGAGCCTGGGGCCGAGGCAAATGAGCAGGTGGCCAATGTCATGGCGGGAGTAGTCGAGCGAGTTAGAGAAGTTTGGGGAGATGAGGAGGAAGAGGAAGATTACTACGCATTCCCATGGGTGCACGAATCTGAGCCATCACTAGTCGGGGTCGAGACCTCCGGAAGACAGGAGCTATGGGGTACCGTAGAAGAAGTTCTGGAAGTTTGCAATCACGTTGAGGGGACGGTCCCTGTTCTGAATATGGGACACATCCACGCTCGGGGCCATGGGAGGCTAAGGACCAGCGAGGACTATGCTGAGCTCTTCGATCAAGCAAGGGAGACATATGGCGGCTCGACGTTCTACTGCCACTTTGCGGGAGTCGAGCACAGGATGGGCAACGCACTCCACTACACTCAGATAAAGAAGTCCGACCTAAAGTTCGAGCCTTTCGCCGAGTACCTCGCCGAGGAGGGGGATTGGATGGACATCACGATAATCTCTGACTCGCCTCTACTCGAGCACGATGCAATGTACATGCTTCAGCACTACGACAAAGCCAGGCAGAGGCTCTTGGAGATCAAGGCCCGGGACGAGCGTAGGGCCAAGCTCGCTGCACAGCAGGGAATAGACCCTGAGGAATTGAAGAGGAAGGAGGAAGAGGCTGCGGCCGCCCGTAAGGCTCAGCTAACAGGAGAGGTGGAAGAAAAGCCCAAGAAGGAGACAGCCAAGAAGGCTCCAGCGAAGGGGAAAGCGGGAAAATCTAGTGGACTGATATCATTCGACGATTCAGAAGACGAAGATGACGTGTTCTAGCGACTCGCACCTCTGTGAGCAGTCTAGTTCAATAACCTGTTTTTCGAGCCTAGTACATGGAGACAGGAACTGTGAAGTGGTTCAACTACGTGAAAGGATATGGGTTCATTGGACGAGATGAGGGAGATGACCTCTTCGTGCACACTACTGAGGTAGATGGAAGGATCAGCGAAGGAGACATTGTGGAATTCGAAATTGGGGACAGTGACAAGGGTCCGAACGCCATCAATGTTCGAAAGATCGGCGAGTCTGAAGAAGAGTGAACTAGTCGTCTCACTCCTCCTCTGAGGATTTCTCCCAGTTCAGGACTATTGATCCGTTGGAGCTAATCGCCAATACTGGAGACCACTTGCTGAAGTCTACGTTTATGTTTGCCGTGATCATCTCTCTGAGATTATACATCATATTGGGCTCCAACCTAATTCCGAAGAGGGCGTCTTCTGATTCGAATAACGGAGATTGTGGTTTCACTGGTTCCGGTTCGGGACCTTCCTCCTCGTCCATCTCTTCCAAGGGTGAGTCGTCTTCTGTTTCCTCTTCCTCAATAACCTCAGTTGGTTCATCTTTGGCTTTGCTAGGCTCGGGAGAAGGGTCAGAGACCCCTACATCTGAGGCGATCGGGGCTGCGCCCTCGATTGTGCTCCCGATCTCCAAACCCCCTCTTGAGGCGTACAGGACTGCCTGGCCAATGAGAGTCAAAGCTGCTAGGAACAGCATCAGGACCATGATCAGGCCCTCATAAGCAGCACCTGTGATGAGGAGGCCTGAGGGCATGCCAATCAGGCTGATAAGCCTCCTCCACCCATGATCCCTGCTGAAACCGACGATGACATGGTGCAAGGAAAGGAGCACTATCGATGCCCCGAACGCGAAATCCACTTCTATGTACTCGGAATATGGGAACATGGCAATCAGGAAGAATGCGGAGCCGAACATCCCGAAGTCCTTCTCCGTGTCAAAGGGTTCTAACTCTGAGTTGCCAAGAGTCTGGACCTTGACCTCTCGCCCGTAGGGATTCGCCCTGCGCCATGACAATCCGACCATGACAATGCCGACAGCGATTGGCCAGATCAGTGCATCTTCGGATTGGAATCCAAAATCCTCACGCAACCATGACTCGAGAGTCAGAGTTTGGACTAAAACCGATCCGTGCAGTACGATTGGAGTACCGGTCCTGATACCATCCCATCCAGCCACCAAGGCAGAGATGAACGGTAGAGCTCCGCTTAGTCCTCCAGAAATTAGAAGGAAGGCGTATCCATACCCCCTGGAAGCCAGGCCCAGAAATTCGTCGTTCCCTACATCATGGTCTTCGAACGGTGAGTTAGAGAGCAGCAATCCGTTATGGAAAAGCAGGTACTGGGAGAATCCGGCCAACCCCCCAACGATCCGTGCATAGTCAGAGCCTTGTCCGACTTCGAGGTACTGGAATAGCTCCAAAGATGCCCAGAACCATGCTATGGGAGAAATCCAGAACCAATTGATTACTCCCTGCCTCCATGCTCCAGCAGTGATGACTGCCACGATGACTATGGGTGCAGTCTGAGGATCTGGAAGGAGGAATGCCACGGAGAGAAGAACAGCGACTGCGGGTCCGAAGAGTTGCTCTGGACCGTATCTTGATCCACCCTCACGCTCCTTCTCCGAAGGAAGATGGATCGCAACGGATGCCGGTATGGATAACAGTAGAAGGGAGACCCATCTGGGAGTTTCAAACAGGAGAATGTCCGTCGTTTCCCCCAGGTACGGAATGCCATTGAGGAGTGCCCAAATCAGGTCGCTTTCGTCCCGTAGAGAGTCGAAGAAAGATGCGTAGATCACGGCAACCAAAGGCAGCCCCACAAGGACTGGAGTGGAAACGTGCTTCGCCGCCCTCTGCACAGCGATAGCGAAAACAGGTAGAGCCAGTAAACCGCCCGAGGAATCCGTCAACCCGATTAAGAGAAGTCCGAAAAGGGTCATGCTACCGAAGTTTCTGGCCTCCTGGGATAGGTCGAGTAGGGTCTTCAAGCGGAAGTTTACTACTACGGGAGCGGCGATGATGATCAAGTCCCTAGTTACCCGCGCCCAGAGTTCTGCACCCTCCCAAGAGAGGATATTCGCTGAGACCACTGAGACTGAGAATAGGTAGGTTATCCCCACCAGTCTCTCGAATGGAGTTGTCCTGAATACTGCCCCTCCCTCTACTGCTAAGAGGGCAGCAAGCAGAGCGGAGCAAGCCAGAGTCAGGGAAACGGTTTCTGTTGAGAAGTCCCTTTCCTCCCAAGGACGGACGTTGTTGACGAGGAATACTAGAACCAATAGGAGCATGGTCACCATCTCCGGCCTTAGAACAAGGCTCTCGCCCTCGACCCTCCACCTATGGCAGATTCCAAACACACCTAAGGATAGTATCAGAGGCAATGCCAGGATCATCGGTTCCAGGTCTTGCTCTCCTATTGTTAGAACACTGGAAAGAACCGGCGGAGAACATAAGAGGACGAGATATCCAAGGTCCGAAAACCACTCTCTTTCGTACCTATCATTAAATCTCGAGGATAGGAACCAGTTCAGTTGGAATAGTGATGCTACTGAAATTATCAGTAGGAAGAGGAGACCGGCTTCCTGCAGAAGTTGCATATTCAATGATGCTAGTACCAAGAGGATCGAGGGGCCCTCATACGCCCTCAGCCTGCCTCTCAACTGGGCCCATATTCCCAGAGCCAGCAACGATGGGAAGATTACGAGGGAAATCCCATCGACTATGCTAAGTTCTAATGACCCTATCTCGAGTATGTTTCCATCCCTTCCCGCACCTATGAATGAGGACACGGTCCACGAGACCACCATGGCTACATATGTCGCTCTCACGACCCAGTCTCGTGCCTGTGGACGAGTCTCCAAGTATACGAATGCACAGATTCCAACTACCCAGGCTACCATGGCAGCCTCGTCCGAGAGGAGTGCCAGCGCTAGTGCCAGACCCACTGGCATAGCAGGAGTTCTCTGCATCGTCGTTGGTGCGAACCAACCAACCAGGAGAGCGACCCAGAGCCAGAAGGTAAGGCCGAATGGATGCTCGGAGATGGCATTCCCGGCTATTGAGAACTGCGTCTCGTCTGCAGCGAGAATCTGACAGAACAGAATGGCTGCTACCACAGCTCCTGAACCATTCTCGATCATTTTCTTAGATAGGCTTCTGTCGGTGGCGGTTATCCCCACGATCACAACTGCTGGAACTAGTAGGCTGGCGTGCTCAGTCTCCCCCCAAGAGCTGAGTGCGATGAAGATGGGCAATCCTACCGCGGCTCCTGAGGACATTAGGTACAGGATTGCCCGATCCAGCCTAAGCGAGTAGAGAACGGCGGAACCGGAGAGAAGGATCACTGACAGGGTGATGAAGGTCTCGACCTCTCCGCGAGAGTACTCGAGCCAAATCTTCACCCCACTAAACAGAACCGCTAGAGGGGCGAGGACAACAACAGTCCTAGGTAGCGTCCCGAGAGAATGCCGCCGGATATTCCGTGTGCTTATCTCCATCACAATAAGAATGCCCACTGCCTGTAATGCCGAGAGCCAAACAGGCATCCAAATATCCCCATCTTGAATTGCTATCCATTCCTTCTCTTGGCCCGCATAGAAAACTGCGAACCGAGAGAGCCACACAACAGAGAGTGCCCCCATCAGAACCGCTATGGCCCCTCCGTACTCCTCAATCGGGTTCTCCGGCCTGCCTGGGCCAGCCTGACTTCTCATCCATTCGTGTAAGGCTATCACAGATACCGCAGTTGCTCCGGTGATGACTCCGAGGGTCAGGAATGAGTAGTCGTTGTCCACATTCACTACCGTGACGTACCAAATCGCATAGGCCAGCATAAGTCCCCCAGCGACTAGAGATGCGTACAGACCTACCATCGAAGCATCGTATTCTGAACGTACAACTGTGTTTTCTGGGGCCTGACTCATACGCTTTGTTGCGCCTGATTGGCTTTCTACTTACTCCCGGAACGGGACTTTTTCATGCTCCTTGGACTAGGAAGGCTTGAAGTCGGGACGGTGGTGGCGTGGGATGCTACGGGACTGTAGCTCAGCTGGGAGAGCGCCGCACTGAAGATGCGGAGGCCGCTGGTTCAAGTCCGGCCAGTCCCACCATCAACTCGCATTAGAGAGGACTTGGGTCTGGAGCTTGTGCAACTTCGCTATTCCAGCCTCTGCAGCATCGATCAGGGAGTCGAGCTCTTCTCTGGAATAGGTTGCCTCCTCACCGGTCCCCTGAACCTCAACGAAGTCCCCAGAGCTAGTCATCACGACGTTCATGTCTACATCGGCATTGCTGTCGAGCACATAATCCAAGTCTGTCCAGACCTGTCCCTCGACCATTCCCACGCTAAGCGCTGCAACGTCATTGGGCATCACAGAGTCTTCATGGGATTCCATCTGTTCCTTGCTAAGGGTCTCCTGCTTCGCTCCTTTCCTGATTTGCTCCCTGGTAAGCCTCATTTCCTTCGGAAGGCACTCCCCAGAGGAGATGAGTCTACGAACTGCAAGCCTCAGTGCGATGTTTGCTGCTGTTATTGAAGCGCATCTTGTTCCTCCGTCGGCATTCAGTATGTCGCAGTCCACAGTCAGCGCCACGGGACCCAGTTGCTCCAGATCTACTGCTCCCCTCAGCGATCGAGCGACTAGCCTCTCTATCTCCATCGTCCTACCCTTGGCACCGCTCCTCTCTCTCCTGAATCTGGTGTCGGTCGAGCCTGGGAGCAACGAGTATTCGGCATGCACCCAACCTCTGTCAGAGTCTCGAGGGAACCACCTGGGTAGAGAGGGTGCCTTGGTGACGCAGACCAAGACTTGGGTGTCCCCCTGAGAGTAGAGAATAGAAGACAGTGCATTGGGTGTGAAGTCCAGCTTGACCTCAATGTCCCTGATCTCGTCGTTTTTCCTTCCGGTGCTTCCAACGCCCGTCTTCATCTTCGCCATGTGCATCCGAAACGAGGCTCTCGGATGAATCATTCGCGTCTTGCATGAGGGGGCCTGAACGAGTCAACGACCTCCGGATCAGTAGTTATGTAAGGCCCGCCAATCAGATCCACGCAGTACGGGACGGCGGAGAAGACGTAGTCCAGAATCTCACGAATCGACCTAGGAGATCCGGGTAGATTGATCACTAGCGAGGACCCTCGAATCCCGGCCATCTGCCTAGAGAGCATTGCCGTGGGGACGTGTCTCATCGACACCGCCCTCATCTGCTCCCCGAAGCCTGGAAGGATCTTATCGCAAACGTTCTCGGTAGCCTCGGGAGTGACGTCCCTTTGAGATGGCCCGGTCCCCCCCGTGGTAACCACAACAGAGCATCCGTGGTTGTCAATCAGGTCGATCAGGGCCTCCTCGATGGATTCCCTATCGTCTTCGACTAGTCTCCTTTCGACCTCCCATTCGGAAGTCATTGCCTCCTCTAGGAAACCCTCTATCGCAGGGCCGCTTAGGTCATCGTACTCCCCTTTGCTAGCTCTATCAGAGGCTGTTAGCACACCGAATCGGCAAGTCTCTGGGTTGACCATTGGCAATCCGCGAGGGTATTCGGAGAAAACGCCGTCGGTGTCCCAGAATTTGATGGGCACGTTCAAAGACCGCCGATTCGAAGAGCTGTCTCCGGAGGTAATGAGGTGCTGAGTCTTCCCCAACACGCATCGACAATCGTTTCCCTAGCAACGTCGTGTCTGGTGCATTTCTGTCCTAATGAATCGTTGGTTGAAATAGTCTCGACGCCCCATCTCTGACACGGGTGAGAGTGATGAGTGACCTGACAACATATGCAAACCAGATAGCAGTAGTGAAGCAAGAGTGCCCGGATGCAAATGATGAGGAGATAGGGAAGGAGTTCCAAAGATACGAAAGTGACTTCCTAATACCTCCCGAAGACGCCCTAAGGTCGGTGATCAGGAAGTTCCAGGCGGCAACTGGTGTTGAAGTGACATCGGGAGCGACCACCCAAGTGCGCGAGGAAAAGAAGGTCCAGAGGTTCTCGGAACTAGATTCAGACGATAGGAACGTCTCCGTCGAGGTTGCTGTAATTTCATACACCCCCAGGACGCAGATGGTTAGGGGGGAGGAGAAGCAGATTGCATTCGGATGGATCGAGGATAACCCTTGGGAAGCTAGCTCAGAGAGGACCAGGTGGGACTACAAAGACTGGGGGAATAAGGCAGAAGCAATGGTTCCCGGTTCGATTGTCAGACTGGAGGGAGCCTCGGTGAACGAGTGGAACGATAAGAGGTCCCTGAACATAAACAGGACAACCAGGGTAACCGTTCTGAAGGAGGGAGGGGGTACTGCCCCCCCCCACGAGTAACGATCCCATGACTATCGCTAGAGCATCGGAGGTTGGGGGTTTCGTGAACGTCGTTGGTAGGGTCATTTCGGCAAATCCGGACGTGATAGTCAGGAAGGATGGAAGTGGAGAGTTGAACGTAGTAAGAGGTAGGATTGCAGACTCCTCTGGTAGCATCGGCTTCCTGTCATGGAAGGAGTTCGAACATGAGGAGGGCGCCCTTGTGAAGATAGTGGGGGCATCGGTCAGGAAATTCCGCGATACCCCGGAAATACAAATCAACGACGGGACGGTCATCGAAACATACAGAGATTCTTCTTTCCCAGAGGTAGCAGAGTTAGCGGAATCTGAGAAGGTCAGCATTTCTGATCTTAGAGATGGAATGAGGGATGTATCGATTACCCTACAGGTTGAGAACTGGAATCAGAGGACATTCGAGACCAAGGATGGAGATTCCAGAGTAGTAAGGAGTGGCGATGTCATGGACCCCACTGGCAGGTGCAGACTAACTGCTTGGTGCGAATTCGATCCCAAGTCGGGAGACACCATCAGGATAGAGGGAGGGAGAGTCCAATCATGGCAGGGATCTCCGGATATGGTAATTGACAACTTAGAACAGGTGGAGATACTTGCAGACACTCCTTGGGAGAAAATCGATCCAGACAACCACTGGGTAGATGTAGACCTGGATAGTCTCAGGAAAGGAGGGTCGAGAAGAGGTATCTCGACTAGCGGAGTCATTGTTGCCATCATGCCAGGTTCAGGCATTATTGAGAGATGCCCGGAATGTAGAACAATACTCAGAGATGGCGTATGTCCGGAGCATGGCCCGCAGAGAGGAGAGGAAGATCTCAGACTCCGATTCGTTTTGGATAATGGCGTCACGAACGCGAACCTGATGATGTTCAGAGAGGGGAGTGAGTCGTTCTTAGGGATGAGCATGGATGATGTAAAGGGCGAGATTTCCAGTATAGGAGAAGAAGCGTTCGTCTCCAATCTTAGGAATCGGGTTCTCTCCCGGAAGGTAGCAGTTCATGGCAGGTGCGTGGTTGATGATCGGGGGGCCATGGTATTCGCCGATCGAATGGAAGTGATGGAACTGAATCCTGCTAAAGAGGCCGAAGAGGTAATGCAAAGATGGGGAGTGGTACTTTGATGTCAGGATCGAGTACCTTCAGAGGAAGGCAGAGTGCAGTCAGAATCTTCGCACAGGAGTACTCGGAGTCATCCCTCATCGAGAGGGGAGTAGGCGAGTATGATCCGGGCTTCGTCATCACAAAGCTCGGAGCCAAGGTAAACCGTTGCCTGGTCTGTGGAGGCCTGGAGAGGATGGAGAGGAGGGACGGAGACTCAGGCCCATTCTACAGAGGGCAAGTAAGAGATCCCTCCGGGACTCACTACTTCGATGTAGCACCATTCCAGCCCGAATTGCATCCAGATGCAGAAGAGCTCCTGGCTAGATTCGAATCCGGCGACTCTGTGCTAGTTTCCATAGTAGGAAGGCAGAAGTCGAACGAGTCCGAAGACGGAGGGATATTCACATCACTTAGAGCTGAGAGTTTCACAGAAGTCGGATTAGATGACTACAAGTCATGGATGGTGGATGCCGCGGACGCCACACTCAGGAGACTCGAAGCCTACGACTCTTCACAAGGAGAGGAGTTGACCGAGGAATCAATGAGAAAGGCAGGAGTCCCTGAGGACCTCGTGGATGGCCTAATCAAGTCGAAAGAGCACTATGCAGAGTTCGATACCGAGGCCTATCGAGTCTGGATCCTCAAGGCTTTCTCTAGGGCTCTGGGTGGTTCTGAAGAAGACCTGGATACAGGCTTGGAATCAGTGGGAATAGAGGCAGCCCCTGTTGAGCAGATTGAGGTACAGAGTACTGGCGGAGGAGATCCCAGAGACGTTATTCTAGGGATTCTTGGCTCCAATGGGGGGGAGTTGGTTGAGTACGAGGATCTCGTGGGAGCCTGCATCTCTGCCGGATCTTCGAGGGAGGATGCGGAGAATGCAGTTATGGGGCTGAAGGATGACACGATGGAGATTTCTGAACCAAAATTCGGATTCTTCTCGATATCAGAGTAGTCTTTTCCTCGGTCTAGTCCAGTGAGGAGAGTTTTGATCTGATCCTGTCTATGGTAGATTCTACATCCTCCATCATTCGGATTGTATTCTCGTCTGACGCCATCGAGGCTCCCTTGACCTCTGCGATATTAGTAGCCACCATCAAGACCCTATGTCTTACGAACTGCTCATCTATTGGCCAGCCTCTCCTGTCTGCAAGCCTCAACAGCAGATCCTTCTCGGCATCTCCCCAAGAGCCTCCGTGACTCCTCAGAATAGTACCGACCATCCTCTCGAGATCCCCCACTCGGGCGTGAATAGTGAGAAGGTGCCCTTGGACATGGCTAGACTGATTGTCAATACCGATTAGGATTGAGTCTCCAGCATCCTCGAGAAGTGCTTGTGAGGGAATAGCCTGGAAATCCTCGGTAGGATCCTCAATTGGAGTCGGGTCGGCGTCCTTTTCCTCTTGTTCGATGTTCGTCGGAGAGGAGGTTTGGATACCGTTCCTCTTGAGGCTGCGCTTGATTCTCCCCCATCCCCTCATCTGGCTAGTAAGGACTCCAGCCACCCTGCCCATCAGTACTGTCCTGTTTCCCGTTAGCTCGAGCTCGAGGCTCTTGCACATCTCGTGCAGATCGTCTCTGTTCATCTCTGCTAGGTTCTCGATCGTCATTCTTCTCGAGTCGTAGTTCAGATGTAGCCACAGGCGCTGACGCCTCTCTTTGTGGGAACCGGAGGACTTGATGCCGAAGACCTTCAGGACTTCTCCCATCTCCTTGTGGGACATGGACTGTATCCCCTCCCAGGAAAGATCCATGTCCGATAGAACGAGGTTGGAGATCAGCCTAGCTCTGAGAACCTCGACGGATCCGGACTTCGAGATTCCGTTTTCCTCCGCCCTGCCCCTGAGGCTCTGGAGCCTCTCCATGTAGATGGAACTGAGTAAATCGGTGTCTACCATCATGGCAACACTAGCGTCTCGCGATGCTACCTTAGTTATCGGTTGCCCCAGTATCTTTGTCTGGGAGAGGTTTTCGAAACTCTCCTGGATGAGCGGCATTACTAGAGGAAGGAGGGTGCATCAACATCAGATGGGTGGTCTTTCAGAACCTCCCTGGAGGACTCCCTGACCATATTTTCCCAGTCCATCATCAGGGCAACTATGGCTCTCTGATACTCGCTAATTGCGACAAGCCTCTCCAATGAGAGGGTCTTCCTACCATCGGACGAGAGAGTCTCCAATCGGACCTCGACTCTGACCTCGTCATGATATATTTCTCCGTCTGGATCGTGACAGGCCTGCTCTAGGACGAGGTCTCGATTCTCCTCCGCCTGCCTGAGAATTGCTCCGACCTGGCGATGCCTTACCTCCAGGCCCACGCAATCTCGTAATGACTCATCCATGCTCCCCATAATCCTGCTCTGGACCCAGAGGACAGTGTTTCCCTCCGGCTCAGTTAGCTTCGATGATAGGACGTTTGGGAATCCGGTCCTGCAGACGATCGCGATTAGGTCAGAGTAGGGTGGTGGAATGAAGTGTGGTGCACCCCTGACTTTCGGCTGCGACATCAGCGTGTGCCTCCTCTCTGTTTGTCCGGTATACTCATACTCCGGTCTGGAGGAGATGAATCCATCTATCTCCTCCCTGTCTAGCATCCCTGCTAGCCAAGTCGCCCTTTCAGCCGAGTCTAGGGGAACGTCCTCAGGATTCGCGGAAACCTGATTGGTCCTGAGTACCTGAATATCGGGGCGTGCCCGGAGAAGCTGCCTACGGATAAGTTCCGAATCCGAGACGATTATAGCAGACTTTGGTTGGTACATCAGTCTGTTTGGCGAGACCAGGACTGGGGACGGTCTGCGAGGAGTTCTAGCCCCGACGATCTGGCATCCGTTATCTGCTAGCGCAGCCTCACAACCGATGATTTCGGATGCAGGGACGGCTAGTAGATCGATTTCACCTCCAGACAACGATGCTAGTGCGGACGAGACATCTTCGAGTGGAGTAACGGATTGCTCCAGTCCCTCTTGATCTATTGTATCTAAGTGACTGGAGACGATAGCGGAAATTTTCCAGGAAGAAGAGTCCAGTGTCCCGACAATCAGCCTGTTTTCCATCGCATCCACCTCTAGGGAGGGAGCACTCCTCATGCCCAATCTGAGCGGCGCGGACACCCGTTGATATATACGACCCCTAGGCTGAGTTGCCATGGAAGCGGAGAATATCGAGTCTATGGACCTTGAATCTCTGAAGAATCTGGTCGAGGAGTCGATAGAGGATCTGGTTCTGGAGAAGATGGGTTCCTCACTTGATCGCCCCATAATGTCGATTGCCAGGGAAGTCCTTCTTGGAGGGGGAAAGAGGTATAGGCCAATATTGGTTATTATGGCGTACAAGGCTGCTGGGGGTTCGGACTACAGAGAGGCCTTAGATCTGGCTCTATCCTCGGAGCTGATCCATACTGCAACTTTGGTCCATGACGATGTCTACGATCAGTCAAAAATGCGTAGGGGGAAGCCCACCATTCACTCCACCCATGGAATCTCCCACGCCATTATTGCGGGAGACTACCTATTCTCATTGGGTTTCCAATTCGGGGCCAAGTATGATGAGAGGGTGATAGGCAAGGTCAGGGACGCCTGTGCAGGAATTGCCTCGGGAGAGATTCTGCAGTTCGAGCATATCCACGACCTGAACACCAGGCCCGAGGACTACTATGCCATAATTGACGGTAAGACCGCGGGACCTTTCGCATCTAGTTGCTCGAGCGCGGGTATGGTTGCAGGTGCCAGACAGGAAATCGTTGATTCTCTGTGGGGGTACGGGATTGAGCTGGGCAGGGCCTTCCAGTTGGTTGATGATATTCTAGATCTGGAGGGGGACGAAAGGATAGGGAAGCCCCGTGGGACAGATGTCCATGAGGGCAAGATGACGCTACCGATTATTTACGCATTGACAATGCTCCACGGAGAGGATAGGGAGCATCTGAAGGATGTGCTGACTAACTTCGGGGATGATAGGCTCCATGAGCTAGTTCAGCTTTTGGAGACTGCGGGATCCTTTGAGTATTCGCGGGTATTGGTCTCGAACCACGTTGAAAGGGCCCTGGAGCATCTTCAGGCTCTGCCCGATTCAGACGAGAAGATCCTATTGAGCGAGATGGCACTAATCTCGGAGGCTAGAACTAACTAACGGAGGAATCCCCCTGTCCGAGGAAAAATACTGGGATGCCATCGTCATAGGAGGGGGCCCTGCTGGTAGCACCGTTGCAAGGTATGCAGCGGAAGGTGGACTCAGCGTACTAGTCGTGGACGGGAGGGACCCTATTGGAACTCCCCTACAATGCGGAGAGCTGGTGCCGACAAATGAAGAGATGAAGACACTGTGCCCTGATGTGCCGGAAGTTGATGATCTATTCAGGACCCCCGATGAAGCCATCTCTAGTACATCGGGTAAGATGAGGATTGTCAAGCCAAATGGTAAGGGGATGGACTTCAAATTCGGAGGAATTGTTCTGGATAGGGTGGCTCATGACGAGGCCTTGGTCAACCTTGCCGAATCAAGCGGCGCAGAGTTCCTTCTCGGAAGTAGAGTCAAGCGAGTCGATGGTGAGTCTGTCCTCCTATCTGACGGTACTGTCCTGAAGGGCAAGGTAATAGTGGGAGCGGGTGGTTACAACGATCCGATCAGAAAGAAGCACTGGAATGAGAAATCTCTGAATATTCCTGTGAAATTTGTACTCAAGGAGGGTCATCACTCTGATGCTTTGGAATTGCACTTCGGATCAGTTGCCCCGGGAGGGTATGCTTGGGTTTTCCCAAAGGAGTCGGTTGCTAACATAGGCCTTGGCGTTCAGAGGAAGATGTCGAGAGGAAGGAGTCTGGAGTCTTACGCGAATGAGTTCATCGAACGCTACGAGGGGGAGGAGTCATTCAGAGGAGCGGGTTATCTCCCAATGTCTGGGACAATAGGGCAATTCGTCAAGGGAAACTATGTCCTAGTCGGTGACTCGGCGGGAATGGTGCTCCCATCCAACGGTGCAGGGATTACAATTGCTATGATCGGTGGTAGAATAGCCGGCCAGGTAATTTCTGAGCACATCAATGACGGTGTGGAACTACAGGAGTACCAGAGGAGGTGGGAGGCGCAAATGGGGAAGGTCATGAGGAACTCTAAGAGGTCCTTCAAGATAGGCAGCCTACTGTTCAGATTCCCTGATTGGTTCCTAAATTTAGCATTCAATCCCCTCACTCGGGGATTCATCTGGAGGGCGGTTACCTGCAGGAAGATGTTCTGGGTTTTCTAAGGGGAACGTGCTGACCAGATGGTTGCCATTCCAGGGAAAATGACTCGTGCTTCGACATCCACGAAACCGACATCCTGCAGCATGGATACATAATCTCGGGTGTTTCCAAACTCTTCGTATGTCTTAGTAAGCCACTTCCACGGGTGATCCCGCACACCACAGACAATTCTGGCATAGCTACCTACCCATACCCTCATCCAAAGCGCACCAAGAATTCCATGAAGGCGATTCATCTTTGCAGGATCGATAATGATAATGGGAGCACCGGGCTTTAGGACCCTGAGGGATTCGGATAGTCCGGCCTTCTTGTCATACCAATCCCTGAAGGAAAAAAGTGAGCAAATGGCATCGAAAGATCCATCCTCGAATGG
>CACGIE010000008.1 GCA_902573015.1 uncultured Candidatus Poseidoniales archaeon
AACAATCAGAATCTCAGCCGGTGAGTAGTTGGGTAGTGTAGGTCCGTCCTGGTTATTCCCCCTATCCCACTGAACTAGGACAGTACCGTTGACCAGGTCGATTAGGGTAAGGCCAAAGTCCCCTCCTGCCCACATTGTACCCTCCTCCCTTCCCTCTATCAGAACTGTAACATCGTCATCGTCTAGTATTCCTTGGGATCCGTCCCAAGAGGATAACCAGTTTCCAGATGTTAGATTGAAGCGAGCTATCCCTAGATTCTCAAAGCCGAGGTAAAGAGTGTCGAGGTACTTGTGGACTCTAGCCCTCTCGGTATCGTCTCCTGCCGTCCAAACCTCAACTACTGTCCCATTTGAGGTGTTGATTACTGCGGCACCCTCGGTTGTTCCGGCGTAGAGTAGGTCGGGACCAATCGGATCAACGGCAATTACGAAGCGAGAAGGCATGCCATCCCCTCCCCCTCCACCACCGCCATTTCCTCCAGAGGTCCAGCAGTCCTCGAGTGTGAACTGCGATTGGGGGTTGTTTGGATCAGGCCAGTTCCACATACAGGCCCCTCTGTTGGTTCCAGCATAGACTCCGTTGGCATCGCTGGAAACATCGTAGAACTCGAAGGGATCGTTGTTCCACCCAGGAATACTGGTAGGAAGCAGTTGCCAGTTGGAGCCGTCCCACCTTGCCAAGCCTCCGTTGGAGTTGGCACCGGTGTTCTGTACCTCTGAGCCAACCAACAGGCCACCAAAGAAGTCCAAAGCCAGAGTGTTCACATCTTCATCCGGAATTCCATTTGGGTCGTCCGGAGTCCACAGGTCTACTATATCGCTAGTCAGCCTGTCAATCAGGAGTACCCCTAGTCCTGGAAGGCCTAGGTAAATCACCTCTCCATCGACTGCAACGGGAGCCGTGTCTAGATTGTCCACACCGAGAGATTGCCAAGAGCCGATTATTTCGGGAGTGCTTAGATCGATTCTCATCACTCCAGCATCCTCTGTAGCGATGTATGCGATTCCGAATCTGGTGGCGATGTCCCTGATTCTGTCAGAGTCGAGTCCATCAGACTCGGAGAATGTCCCGATTACGTTGTTCGAATCGGTAGAGTAGAGGGAGATTCCTGCGTCTGAGTGTCCGATAACTAGAGTTGCAGTATTGGAGTCGAAAGCCAGACTGGTGATCGATTCCGAGTTGGTTCCCTGGATTTTTCCGAAGTGGGACCCATCTACGTTGCTGAGTCTGTGGACTCCACTACCAGAGGTTCCAATCCAGACCCAACCGTCTTCGTCTTGTTCTATGGAAGTGATTGAAACCTCTCCAGATTCTATCGAAGGGATGCTGTCAGAGATATCCAATGGCTCCTTCCAGAGGTTGTCTCTCTTGTCCATCATGTCAATGGTCGTTCCAGAGGCAATCCAGAACTCGCCTGCTTCTCCGTCATCTATTATCGCTGTGATCTGAGCATCCTCGATTGAAGGGCTACTAACTAGCGGGAAGGATCCGTCTGAGGCATCTCCTAGGATTCTTCCCATCGTTCCCGAGGAGTCGCCGATTATTGCCAAAGAGTCCGATGGGGAACGAGATTGTCCTCCTGGCCAAGGACTGATACTGTTTCCGGATCCTGAGAGGCCCAAATCGGACAGGGGGATTTCGCTGCTGAAGAGCAAGACATCGGTATCGTATGTCTGGACCTGCTGCTCTCCCAGAATGTACAGCCATCCCGGAGTGACAGCCAGACCGACTGTGATATCAGAAGATAGCCAATTAGACGAAGTCCAGGATGGAACCCAGGACTCAGACGAGATGTCGAACCTGTCTATGCCAGAGTCAGATGTTGCTATGTAAAGAATGTCATCGGAAACTGCGATGTCTGCGATCGAATTCCCGGAGAGTAGGTTGGAATCGTCCCAAACCACGTTTCTCTCGATTACTATTGACGTTGGATCATCCGATGAGACGTTGTACTCTATCAACCTGATGCCATGGTCCTCTGTTGCCAAGAACAGATTCCTGCCATCGATGTACAATTCCAATGGAGTTTCTTCCTGGAAAGTAGAGCAGAAATCTAGAGACTTCCAGAGAGATCCCTTGGCGGGCATCAGGTAGTGGATAGAGCACTCGGATGCTCCCCACAATACTCCGAATATATCCGTTGCCAACGAAAGAATTGAATTCGTCATTGATGAGTTGATTTCTTCGGGGAAGTCTGAAACATAATCTGAGTCGGATAGTCTCATGGCAGTTACGTTCCCTCCTTCGACACCAATGTAGAGCATGTCCCTGTTCGGATCCGTGGCAATAGATCTCCCGGATATATCTGGAATTATGTCAATGATGCGCTTGTTTGCGTTGTCATCTAACACCAGCAGATCATCGTCGACCAGAATGTATAGCCTTCCATCGAATGGGTTGTATGCACTACCATGGATTGAGACCTCTATGGGACTGAATGATAGCTTTGGATCAACGGGGCGGAGGGCCTGAATAACCAAGTCTGTGATTTCAATTCCGGTTGGAATCTGCCAGGATGCGTCACTGATTGTGTTTGGCTTTAGGGATGAGTCGAGAATGCCGTCCACAAGACTTGGTGAGTTGTCTGAGAAGACGTTCTGCCTCCCTAGATCACCGCGTCCGCTCCAGTCCAAAACACTTGACTGGGTATCCATAACTGCAATCTGAGGTTGGTTCACCCAATATCCATCGCTCCCGTTAACGGCCACTTCGAAAGTCAGGTTGTCAATCACAGCACCGGGTGGGAACTCCATGAAAAAATCAGAAAGTGCGGGAGTCCCATTGTCAGGGTCTGATCCGGTAGCATCTAGAACAATCCAACCAGTGTCATTACTACCATTTACCCCCCATGATTTGCTAGAGATATAGTTAGTATCTATGTAGTCTGATTCCGTCATTTCCAAGTCTGATGTAGGTGGATGATTTGCACCCCATGGGAGTAAAATCATCAGAGCAACCATGACAATTGCCTTGGCTCTCTCACCGGTTGTCTTGCCACTAGCGTACATGGAACAAAGCGAGTGCCTCGTTGTGCAATTTATGAAGGGTAGGGGTAGTCGTCCGCGACTTGCTCATCATCTGAAAAAATGCTAGATGTAAAAAAAACCGTAAACAAGGCCATATTGGCCGATAATCATACGATAATGAATAGGATAGCATCAAAGGAGATGGTTGTTCCGAGAAATCCGAGGTGACACTGTGAGCAATGACCAGTTGCGCGAAGACGCATTGGAATACCACTCTTCCGAGCCAAGAGGGAAGGTCACAGTGGTCCCAACAAAGCCACACGGTACACAGAGGGAGCTCTCTCTTGCTTACTCTCCTGGTGTGGCATATCCCTGTGAAGAGATTAGGGATAACCCCGCAGAGGCATACAAGTACACGTCAAAGGGTAATCTGGTGGCCGTTATCAGTAACGGCACTGCAGTTCTCGGGCTGGGAGATATTGGTCCCCTGGCTAGCAAGCCAGTAATGGAGGGTAAGGGGCTTCTGTTCAAGGCATTCGCAGATATCGACGTTTTCGACATAGAGGTAGATAGAACCGATGTGGATGGATTCGTTGAAGCGGTCAAGGCAATAGCACCTACCTTTGGAGGCATAAATCTCGAGGATATTGGGGCACCTGAATGCTTCGAGATTGAAAGAAGACTTGTGGAAGAGTTGGACATTCCGGTAATGCACGATGATCAACATGGAACCGCAATTATCTCTGGAGCAGCCTTACTGAACGGACTCGAAGTCGTTGAAAAGGAGATTGGGGAAGTTAGCGTGGTAATACTCGGGGCCGGGGCCTCTGCCATCTCATGCGCGAAGCATTACCGTAGGCTGGGAGTGAAGCCGGAGAATATGACGATGGTCGACTCAAAGGGGATTGTAACATCCAAGAGGATGGAGAATGGTGAATTGAACGAGTACAAGTCTGAGTTTGCCAGGGATGTACCTGAAGGTGGAATCCGTGAAGCCTTGGATGGAGCAGATGTTTTCCTCGGACTATCCAAAGGAGGATTGGTGTCTCCTGATATGATCAAAAGTATGAGAGAAAGACCCTTGATTTTCGCACTGGCCAATCCTGATCCAGAGATTACCCCCGAGCAAGTATCTAGCGTAAGGGATGATGCCATAGTTGCAACTGGAAGATCCGACTATCCTAACCAGATTAACAACGTTCTTGGGTTCCCATACATCTTCAGAGGGGCCTTGGATGTTCGAGCTAGCGAAATAACTGAGGGAATGAAGATGGCAGCGACCAAGGCGCTTGCTCAACTTGCCAAGGAGCCTGTGCCAGATGACGTTTCATCGGCGTATGAGGGTGAGCAGATGTCATTCGGGCCTGACTACTTGATTCCCAAGCCTTTCGATGCGAGGGTACTGATTTGGGAAGCGAGCGCAGTGGCTGAAGCAGCTGTAACAGAGGGAGTTTCCGGAGTTTCTGCTGACGAGTTCGACTTAGACTCGTACAGAGAGAAGTTGGAGTCCCGACTAGGACTTACTAGATCAATAATGAGGAGGGTCATTAACCAAGCTAAGAGGGATAAGAAGAGGATTGTTTTCTGCGAGGGAGAGGACCCCACTATTGTAAAGGCGGCATCTCAGTGCATTTCAGAAGGGATTTGCGAGCCAATTCTTCTAGGGCAGAAGAAGAGAATTGAAGCAGTGAAGGAAGAACTAGGACTGAGTTTTGATTGTGAAATGATTGATGTCAGATACGATGAGAGGAGGAGAGGTAGTTACGCTGACGAACTGCATCAGCAAAGGGGCAGGAGGGGATTGACGAGAGAGGATGCAATTAGACAGTTGAAGTCAACCACATTCTTCGCTCCGATGATGGTCAGAATGGGCGATGCCGACGGTTATCTTGGTGGTATTTCTCACCAATACCCGGATATAGTGAAGCCTTGCTTGCAGGTAATCGGACCTGATCCGAATTCTCACAGAATAGTGGGGATGTACATGATGACTGTGAATGGTCAGTTGATGTTCATCGGAGATGCAACGATCAATATTTATCCAGATGCTAGAACTTTGGCAGAGATAGCTGTTCAGACGGCTAAAGTTGCAAAGAGGTTCGGAGTGAAGCCGAAGGTTGCAATGCTTTCCTTCTCGAATTTCGGGACATCTGCGGAAATGAGGACAGACAGGATAGAAGAGGCAATTGAGATAGTTAGGGAAATCGAGCCTGATTTGGTGATTGACGGTCCCATGCAGGCAGACACTGCCCTGATTCCCGATATACAACAAGACTACCCATTCATGTCATTCAACGGCCCGGCCAATGTTCTAATTTGTCCTAATCTCGCTTCCGCCAACATTGCCTACAAGTTACTTCAGAGAGTAGCAGGTGCCGAGATGACCGGCCCCATATTGGAGGGCCTCTCTAGGCCTGCTCACGTCCTTCAGCGTAGAGACAGTACGAGAGACGTGGTCCATATGGCAGCGATTTGTGCGGTGGATGCTCAGAGAGCGGCTAGCCAGAGGCTAATCGATTAGAAGACTGGTTTTGGACCAGCATCTATTACTTCCTCCGAGCAACCATCTGCATACTGTTGGAAGTTCTCAATGAACATCTGAGCGAGAAGGTTAGCCACGTTGTCGTACCTAGTCTCATCTTCCCATGTTTCTCTGGGCTGAAGGATACTGTCTGGTACTCCCTCGCAGGTAGTAGGAATCTCAAACCCGAATCGCTCGTCTTTTACGAAAACGACATTGTCAAGATTTCCATTGATTGCTGCATTGAGAAGATTTCTGGTCCAGCTAATCTTGATTCGGCTACTTGCATCTGCCCCACCAGCAATCCACCCGGTGTTAATCAGCCAGCACTTTGCATCGTTCTCACGGATCTTCTTGGAAAGCAAATCTGCGTATATGCTCGGATGCCTCGGCATAAATGGTGCCCCAAAGCAAGTCGAGAACGTGGCCTGGGGTTCAGTAACTCCCATCTCGGTACCAGCAACCTTAGCAGTATATCCCGACATGAAGTGATATGCGGCTTGTTCGGGAGTTAATCTCGAAAGCGGAGGGAGAACGCCGAAGGCATCACAAGTTAGGAACACCACATTGTTCGGGTTACCGGACATCGAATCCGGAGTACGATTTTCTATGAATTCGATTGGATACGATCCTCTAGTGTTCTGAGTTAGAGAGCCGTTGTCGAAGTCAGGAGAGCCATCTGCATTCAATACCACATTCTCTAGAATTGATCCGGGCATCTTTGTTGTTGCGTATATCGCCGGTTCGTCCTCCTCAGAGAGGCGGATTAGCTTAGCATAGCACCCTCCCTCGAAATTGAAAACCCCGTTGTCTGACCAGCCATGCTCATCATCTCCAACAAGTGCTCTGTTGGGATCTGCGGATAGTGTCGTTTTACCAGTACCGGAAAGCCCGAAGAAGAGAGCTGCGTTCTCCCCGTCTGTATTGGCAGAACAATGCATTGGAAGAAGGCCCTTAGAAGGTAAAATATGATTCATTATTGTGAAAATAGCCTTCTTAATCTCGCCAGCATAGTGAGTCCCGCCGATTATCACCATTCCTCTGTCAAGAGCAATTATTACGAAGACGTCGGAGTTCACTCCATCGCTCATACTGGACTTCATCTCTGGAACATGGAGAATCGTGAACTCTGGAATGTGGGATGAGGTCTCCTCTTCCGTAACTCGAACGAACATATTGTGCATGAATGCTGCATGCCATGCCTTCTCAGTCACTAGCCTAACTGGCATCCTGTAGTCCTTGTCAGCTCCGCAGAAGGCGTCCTTGACGAATACATTCTCTACCGAATTGAGGTGTTCTTGAACCTTGACTAATAGTCTGTCGAAGACCGCCGGAGCCGTGGGTCTATTGACCTCCCCCCACCAGACCTCCTCTGCCATTCCAGCCTCATCAACGATGAATCTGTCATTTGGAGAACGTCCTGTTCTCTCCCCAGTAACTGCAAGTAATACAGAGTCTGATGTGAGTTTGGCCTCGTTCAACTCAACAGCCATTTGGTGGAGCTCTTCAGAACTCATATTCCAGTGAACGTTTCCACTGGGTTCCAAACCATGCTGTGACAATTCGACAGCCCTACTTTGAGAGGAACTCTGAATCGCAACTCCCCCAATCTAGCCCGAGAGGGAACAAGACTTCAAGCGTTACGGCTCGAAAAATTAATTCTTCATTTCAATAGTGTTGGTTTATTGACCCATTAGGGGATGTGATTATGCAATATGCCCCCTGTTAGGGGGCCAATGGGAGACGATGAGTCACCAGACAAGGTCATCCGAGAAAGGGAGTTCAGGCTTCCATCAGGAATCGACATAGGAAATCTGAATGTATCTGAAGATGTCGATGATTCGAAGAAGGCTCAGAAGCAGGACGATGCGATAGGGGACTTATTCGATCCATTCGCCGGGCTAGATGCAGATTCACCGGGAACGGTAAGCAGAGACGGCGGTGTTTCTTCCCCGCCAGAGAGAGATATTGTCTCTCAGCTATCAACGGAGGGCGAACAGAAGGTAAATTGGATTCTGATGGTGTCGATGATCGTAATTTACAGCGCTATTAGCATACAGATTGGCAGAGTTTTTGAAGCTCAGGTTGGGACAATTCTACTCTTATTTCTTGCTTTTTTTGGTTTTGGCCTAGGTGAATTGTGGGTTCCCAAGGAGAGGCTTAGCCTACTTGGAATAACCTGGGTGATTATCTCGATGAAGGTCCTCTACGGACTTGCAATAGAGTTGAGGAACTGGGGAGTTATCGAGGATGATCTTTTGCTCGGCATTGTATTGTTACTACTTGTACTGGTCAATGTCTTGGTAGCCTATAGACACAATCATGATGCAATAGCTGCTCAATCGACGCTGGTCCTTCTTGCAATTGGATCTACTGCAGGGACAGAATTCGGGGAGTTAGGGGTGGCAGTCATGATCCTCATTGCAACTATTATTCTACATGGGATTGCAATAAACAGGGGATCTGGGAACCTGGCCTCCCTCGGAATTGCGTCATCTAATCTATGGATTGGGATGCACGCTATAACGCCGCAATTTTCTGCCGGACCTCTGCAGGTCTTGCCTATTGAGGAGCCATTGCTATTGTTCCTGCTTCTAATGTTAGTCACCTCAATGAACGCTTACATGGCAACTGTCTTCTCAAAGAATGAGAACTGGTTCTCCAAGGGATTCGAAACTTTGGGTCTTGGAAAACCAGGACTATGGGGGGTCTCTATTTCGCTGGGCATGGTTGGAGCTGTTCTAGCTGTCGCATCAAATCGTGAGGACATAGGGTACGCTCTCGGAATGGTGACCTTCCTTGGAGGAGCATTTGGTGGTTCATACCTTGTTGTTAGAGGGGTTCAGTCACGTAGGGTATCTCAACCACTCCTGATTACTGCTACAATTCTCACCCTAGTATTGTTGAACGGTGACTATGTTGACGCTTCTCTCGGAGTGTCATCTTACCATATCTTCACGGCTATTGGAGCAATAGTAACTATTTCCATTATCTTAAGAGATCAGAGTAGCGTCTCAGACAGAGTCCTATGGGTTGGATCTGTTGCCGTGTTAGCAATACTAGTCCTCCTAGTTCCTACTGGCAGTAAATCCGATGGAGACGGTGGATTCGCCCTTTTGGGAATACTATCGCTACTTCACATTGGAACAGCGGTTCTGGCGGTTAGAAGAAATTCTCCCTCCTTGACAGGAGTTACTGTAATTCTTCCATGGTCGTGGATCGTAATAGAGAAAATTATCGAAGAGACAGTGCGAACGATAATGATCGCTAACGAGATGAATGAGTACAATGGAATGATTCACTTCGAACCTCTGCCCCTAGCGATTTATCTTTCTCTTTCATCGGTACTCCTGTTCTTGGTAAACTCAAAGATGGGCGATAGCGGAGTAAATCTTGCATCTAGATTGATGGGGAATACTGAAATCTCTGCTTCAGTAAGAGATTCTGGGTTGCTGAATCTATGGAGTATTGGTCTGTGGTTACCAATGCTGACAATCGTCATTATAGCTCAGTTTGATGACTTCAATACGTTTTCTCTGATTTCTCTACTAGCACTAATTTCCGCCTTGCACATCCTGAGTTTTGCTCTGGAACTGAGGAATAACAGTGAAGAGGGAATTATCTGGATTGTCGCAATTACTTATCTGATAATCCAATGGAGGCATGGTCTTGATGAGGCGATATTTGTTCTGATGTGCCTATCTATCTCCTCAATATTGTACCTCGGAAAAGATACGTCATACGGCTTAGGGATTGGAATGGTCGCCGTTCCAATGCTTGTTTTCTGGACAGGGAGGGATCCTTCTAGGGAATTATCCTCTCCAAAATGGATCTCTGATTTGGACTCGGGAGTCTTCTTTGGTATCTTGTTCGATACCGAGATGTTGGCTGTAGCCTGTACAATTGTGGTTCTATCTGTCTATTTACCTAGAGCTGAACATATGGAAAATATGCTTAGACCTGCTTGCTCAGCACTTATTCTAGTAGTGATCTCGAGTATTCTGTCTCTAGAGTCCGACAACTCTCTCCTTCAGGTTTCATCGGCGATGGTTTTCGTTTTTACTTCGTTTTGGCTTATCTCTAGAGGGGAGATTAGATCGGAACTGAAGACCATTGCCAAGAGAGAGGCGGTAATCAGCTTGGTCTCTGAGGGTGGTCTTTCCCCCGGCTTAGGGTCATTGTCCTCCTACAGTCCCAAGGTGGCTGAGATGGAGCAGCTACGAAAGAGCAGGAGGGAGTTGTCAGATACAGAGGACATGTCAGAGCTGCTTTCCTCTGAGATCACTCATACCCCTGTTATTGGAATGGTCATTCTCATGATAGTATTACTATCAGGGATTCTAAGTTCTGCTGTACTCGGAATGGGACCTCTGATACTAGTCTGCACAGGTGTTTTCTGCTGTGTAATGGTATTCCTAATCAAAAAGAGAACCAAGGGACTGGAGTTGGATTTACCGCACATCCTGGGTATGGAGATGCCAGTCGCACTCTCAGTGACTGGAGTGTGTTTGATTTTACTATCTGCACACGTTTTCCCACCGGGAAGTAGTCCTAGGCTACTTCTGGATATGGCCGTCGCATGCTCGTTAATTCTTGTTTTGTTGATGGTTTCACTGCTGGAACACAAGAATCTGATTGACAGGATATCTATCGCTATCGACTGGTTTGTTATCCCGCTGTTGCTGACCCGTCTTATTGGAGGGGCATTGGTTGGAGCCCTGCCTCTGCCGTTCACTGTAGAGCCTTTCGATGGAGATAATCTGGAGTGGACTATGCCGTGGTTACTTCTAGAGTCGATTCTTGTTTTGTGTGTTATTCTGGGTTTCTGGATCGAGGGGAAAAGGAGTAATGTTAGTAGCCGTGAAGTGGATGGCTTCGGTTCTGGAGTCCGAAGTCTAGCGATTGTAATGATGTCATTTGGGCCTGCTGGGATTCTTGCAGCTACTAGCTCTGCTGTACAGAGTGTTAGAACCTCAAGGCCATCCGAACTAGGGATTGCACTCCCCAGTGGAGTCCTAGCTATTTTTGCGCTATCCAGATGGAACGAAAGTCTACTCGATTGGTTTGGAGAGATTATGCTAATATCCGGAATAGTTGTAATGATTGGATGTGCACTTACTGTCGTATTGAGACTACCCAAATGGACATTCACTCTGGCCGCTAACGGCCATATTTTCGTTATCTCTGGCTCGATTGTAATTGGAATAGTCGGGGACTTTAGTCTGCCGGTTCTAATGATTGTGATGTCCACTGAGATTTGGATTATCGGAATCCTACAACTGAGAAAGGGATTCAGAATCTGGGGTCTCGCAGATCTCGTTGCTGCCATCCTATGCTTCCTTGTATTCGCATCTGGAGATATTGGACAGAGTGAAATATTGCTTGGAATGACCGTTCTAGCAGCGGAGCTGGGGATAGTGGCCTGGCTGGGACTAGTCAATCAAGATGAATTGCTCAAGGACTAATCCGGAAGTGCCAACGTTGATGACATACTGGCAATTCTAACCACTCGTGACGAGGTCGTGGATATCTGATACTCCTGATGAGGTTGAGCACCCTCCAATCCCTCTGGGACTCAATAAAATGGCTGTTCCCAGAGTCACCATAGTTCTCTCTATAATCACCGGAATAGGCCTGTTATTGAGTTCGGTCTGGGTGGGAATTTCTGCAATCGGTTTCCTTGACGAAATAGACACCGTTTTCGGAACAACAGATATTGACGCCCTTAACGAAGACGGCCGGTGGCTCTGGGAAGTTGGGTTGCTCTTCGACACATGCTCTCCTAGAGAAGATGACTGGGAGTGGCCTCATGGATCTCTATCAGAGCAGGAAGGTGTATTCCTACTACCTGGAGAGGTTAGATGCGACTGGACGCACCAGGGCAATGGAGACTCGGCCAGTGTGGTCGTCTACAATAGAGCGAACCAGACCCTCAATCTTGTATTGGAGATAGCCGGAGGAGGAGTTGTTTTCGCCTCAAATAACGAGCCTTACATAATAGTAAACGATCTAGCGGGAAATGATAGCACTATGATGGAGGTGAATTTGATTGAGGATATCTCAGAGAGAGAGATTAGCATTACTGCCACCCATATTTCGAACCTAGAAGCCCAAGTTAGGTTAGATGTGAATATCATCCATCTAGAAAATAGAGATGTTCACATACAGAATGGGGATCCTTTTGCTGTACAATATACTGTATGGGATGCTGATTCAGAGGAAGAGTTGGATAGCGGCGACTGGAGTGATTCGGCCGGTGAAGGATGCAATTGGTCCATCGAGGGTTTTTGTTGGTCTGCGATCGGACTGGACATTGACAACGATAGAGGGCTGATCCCAGGAATCAATAGCGGAACGACTCATACGACCCTTCTACCCCCTGATATTGCTTATGGCAACAGCGATGGGCATCAGCTTCAGGAAAAATGGCTGAGGTTCGAGTTGACCCTGAGAAGTGCCCCGATATCATAGTGAGTTCCACGAAAGAGACTTGACTAAGTTCCAACGGGAACGACTGTGGAAGAAGGGGAGCATACTGCAATAGTTCCTTCGAAGAGGCTGGTTACTAATGCAAAGAGGAAGAGTGAACCAAAGTCCTCCAGGAAGGGAGAGCCTTCTTTCTTCATGAGCGAGGGTATGAAGAGGTTGTCCACCCCATGGTCAGTAGCCTCGATTAGAGCAAGACAGATTGATCCTATGGCGCTTCCTGCTGGTATTATCCTAGATGCGGCTGCTGGTTCAGGAATCCAACTTATCGCCTTTTCAAAAATTCTCAAACGTCCTGCACTTGGTGTGGAGATAGATCAGGATGTAGCCAAACTCTGTGCCGCAAATATGTATCTCAATTCGGAGGGAGATGTCCAACGTTCTCTCGACAGAGTCTTGGTAGGAGATGGTTGTTCTGCTGAATCTGCAGTTTCAACATACTGGTCTAGTCTGAGAGAAGCGGGAATTAGGGCTCATCCCCCTGTCGCAATGCTGCATATTGATCCGGCCAGACCTAGAGATGCTCAAAATCATAGTCTAGATGAGATGGAACCTGACATTAAATCGGTTCTGAAGGGTTGGAGTAGTCATCTACAAACTGGACCAAAAGGCCCTGCGGTATTGTTAGATCTTTCTCCAAGACTTGACTCAGTACAACGTGCAATGATCGACGGCATTCTTGAGACGACTTTCCCTGGTGCTTCGTGGACTTGGGAATGGCTAAGCAGAGGCGGCGGTAGAGTAGATAGACTCTCAGTTTGGGTAGGGTCCCTCTCATCTGACAGTCCGAACAGATGCATAAGAGTAGGAAGGAAGAGGGTCATTTCAAGCATCGAAGGAAGAGGCTCTGGGGCTAATTCCACATCATTCGGGAGTGTAATGGAAATTCCACGAGGTGCATATCTAACAATTGTGGATCCAGTACTAATCGAGAGTGGTCTTCAGAGTTCATGGCACGACAAGGCAATTACGAGTGGGACCGGTTCGTCTTGGGTTAGAACCGAAGGGAGGAGGCCGTTGCTCATACATACTGACGAAATATCTGATGATGATGATGTGAGGGGCTTTGTAGTGGCGACCGGTCGGATTGTGCAGCACAGGTTGTCCCCCCCAGAGTTGAATACTATCGATCAGGTTGCATCTTCTGTGGTAAGGAAGGGGATATCCAATATCACCCTTAGATGCAATCTGGATCCAGAGATTCATCCTACGCTTCAGAGGAGGATAACTCGGGAGCTAAAGGGGTCAGAAGGCACCAAGGGTTTCATGGTAGACATGGAGATAGAAAGACCTTCGGGGGCTCAGAAGCTATACGTAGTCTGCAAGGAGTAGTCATTCCACCAAAAAATCGCCCTCCAATCGGTTCAAATAGGGACTGTAGGTCGCGAAGATGCCCAAAAGGCCACCGAAAGGTGAACACGGGGGAACCGTAATGCCAAAAGTAGACGAAGCGGAACTAGGAGACGACTTCTCATATATCGTCAGAATAGCCGATACTGACATCGACGGGTTGAAGCCAATCACATACGGATTAACATCAGTCAAGGGCATAGGAATCAGGACATCGATGATGATCTGCAAGATGTCCGGAATTGACGGTACCAGGCTAGGAGGACACCTATCTTCTGATGAGCAGGACCTGCTCAGAAGCGCTATCGACGAATATGCGACCAACGTTCCTTGGTGGATGGTTAACCGGCAGAGGGATTTAGAATCAAATGAAGATGCCCACATTATTGCCAATGAGGTAGGGATGACCAAGGATGATGATGTGGCGAGGTTAGCAGAAATCAAGACTTTCCGTGGAATGAGGCACAGGAGTGGACACAAGGTGAGGGGGCAGAGGCTCCGGTCAAACGGCCGGAGAGGGTCTGCACTCGGCGTCCAGAGGAAGAAGTGAGGTTAGACAATGGGCGAACCAAAATTCTCCAGGCCTAGAACACAGACTCCCACGCACCCCTGGAAGCAGGCTAGGATTGACGAAGAGCACGATCTCAAGGAAAGGTACGGTCTGAAGAAAGTCGGTGGTATGAGAGAAATATGGAGAGAGAAATCCGCACTTAGAAGACATCGGAATCAGGCGATGAAATTGATAGGAAGGGTCGACTCAACTGAAGGCCACTATGCCAAGGAAAAAGAGCAATTGCTGAATTCGCTAACAAAGAAAGGGCTCCTACAAACCGGTGCAGACGTTGGAGACGTTCTCGAGATTAACGTTGAACACATGCTATCCAGGAGGCTACAGTCAGTAGTATACTACAAGGGATTGGCCCCGTCTATGAGAGCTGCAAGGAACCTAATCGTACACGGACACATCTGCATCGGTGACCAGAGAATGACTGTGCCAGGGTATCATGTTCTGAAGGAGGAAGAGGATTCTCTACAATATAGCGAAAACTCTCCTTTCGTTGACCCCGAACATCCATTCAGGAAGGAGTTGGAGACTCTCAGGTACCAAGAAGACGATGAAGAGGAATTGGAAGAAGATTCCGCAGAAGGGGAGGAGTCATGATGGGTCACAAAGCTATTCTGCACATCTACAGTACTTTCAACAATGTTCTGATTACTGCTACCGATCTAACTGGTGCAGAGACGGTCTGCAAGGTGTCAGGAGGAATGGTGACTAAGGGTGGAAGCGACTCTGGTGGGCAGTTTGCTGCTACAAGGGCTGCTGAGAAAATTGCCGAAATGCTTGCTGAGAAGGATTTTGATCAAGTTATTGTGAAATACAGAGGAGCCGGGGGCAACAGATCGAACAGCGCTCCCGGAGCAACCGCCGCGATTAGAGCGCTTACTCGTGCTGGTGTCAGGATAACGAGGATTGAGGACGTGACTCCAATGCCAACTGATGGAACCAAGAGCAAGGGCGGAAGAAGAGGCAGAAGAGTTTGAATTGGAGTGATAAAATGGTAAAGACCAAGATACTGAAAGAAGAGGACAACAAAATACAGGTACTTCTGTCTAAGACAGACAGGAGCTTCGCCAATGCGCTCAGGAGGTCACTAATGTCAGATACTCCAAAGATGGCTATTGACAGCGTTAGATTCCAGCTCGGTACAAAGGAGCAAGATGAGGAGATATGGGAGACTACCGGACCCATTCCCGACGAAATGGTCGCTCAGAGACTTGCTATGATTCCTATTCCTACCGTGCATGACAAGTTCTACTTCCAAGATGAGTGCCCTAATTGCAAGGATCTTGTTGAGGCCGACAGGGGCTGCCTAGAATGTCAGATGATTTACACATGTGTGGTCTTCGGAACTGAGGAAGGACGTTGGGTTACTGCAGGCGATATGAAGTATCTTGGAGAGGAAGCTCTTGAGATTCCAGACGAGTTCAAGAGCATACCAATTACCAAACTAATGAAGGGGCAAATGATAGAATTCTATGCGACTGCCATCATGGGCCGAGGAAGAGATCATACAAAGTGGTCCCCAGTATGTGGTGTTACTTTCCACCCCAGAAGGATTGGGGTGCTGAACAACAAAACCAAGGCAAAGATTCTCTGGGACATGGACCTAGAAATCTCAGCCAAGGATTTCAACAAGGATGGAAAGTTGGAAGACGTTGACAAGGTTGCCATTCTTTCTGATGAGTTGAATCACGTAGGAGAGGGGACAGAGGCATCAAGGACATTCAAAGATGCAATTTCTCTCGAAGAGGTCTCAGGAGAATTTATTCTATCGTTTGAGACAGATGGTTCAATGAGTCCAAAAACTGCTTTCATGAAGGCAGTCGAGGAGCTTGCAGGAAGGTTTGGATCTCTTGAGAAGGACCTTACAAGTTCTCTGTGAATTACAATGATTCATTACCATCTTGCTGGATGAGTTACCATGTCTATAGTTCTGGGCAGGGGCCAATGCGGGGCGCACATCACTCTTCTTTTCACGATTGATGATTCAAGTGAAGATCCGGTGTATCAAGGAAGCAGAGGTGCGGGTATTTGCCTCAAGGACGGAGTAGAGGCAATAGCGAAAGGAGAGAATGGCTCCGGAGAGATGATTGTCAGATTCAAGAATGGAGAATACGACTCAAGAATGTATCAAGACGTACTGTCGGAGTTAGCTGAGGAGATTCCTGAGATAGGAGATTTTGATTGGGAGCTGGACATCAAAATGTCCTTGCCGACCTCTCAGGGTTTCGGAATGTCGGCTTCGGGTGCAGTGGCATCATCGATGGCTATTCAGAGAGCAATCGGAATCCCCCACGAAGAGTGTGTGAGGAGATCTTTTCTCGTTGCCCACGTTGTTGAAAGAAAGCGATCTAGCGGTTTAGGTGACACGACTGCTCTTTCCTCAGGAGGAGTGGAGAGAAGGATTGCTTCCGGTTCCCCATTTTCTGGTTCTCTTTTGGATAGTGGACCAGGAGTATCCCAGGGTTGGTCTGTAGAAATCCCGATTCTAATTTCTTGGAAAGAAAAGACGGGAAGGCACACCTCAAGTTACATCGATAATGAGGATTGGAGAAGGAAAATTTGCCTGGCAGGGGAACATGCAATGGAGAGAATCGCTAAAGGAGAATGGAAGGAGCACAGGTGGTCGGAGCTTATTGAGGAATCACTGAGATTCGCATCTGATAGCGGTCTTGAGAAGGATGCATCGAGATCGGAAATTATCGAGTCTGTGAAAAAGGCGATAGATAGTTCAGAATTCTCTGAAAGTTTGTCTGCTATGCTTTGTATGTTGGGCGAGAGTGTAGTAATTGTACCAAAGGACCCACATGCGCAAGAAGATTGGATCTACAAGATTTCTGAGGAATTGGAGGGTTACGGACTCTCTTCATTCTCCAGTAGAGTAGGAGAATTACGATAGAGGCTAAGACTTAGAGTTCTCATGGAAGTCCTCCAGTGGCTTTAGATCCAAAGGACTGGAGTCGAGCTTGATCGCCCCTCTTAGCCTTAGTCCATCGCAGAAGCCATGTCGATAAACTAGGGCTCCATGCCCATACTCGGATACATACCTGTCTACCTGCTTCTGGGTTTTCTTCTTTGGAAACTTTAGATCGGCCCCGAAGAAGTGCTTAGCGTCTATCCAGGCACATGGAATCCCATTTATTCTGACATCATCGATCAGAAGTAGGTCTGGAGTGATGATTGCTCTACCTTCCTCTTTCGTCTGTTCCCTGAGTAGTTCCTCTTGACGTCTGAATCGTATCCCCAAAGAGGAGAAGTGGTCACATAGTATCTCTTCGAAAACCTCGGCTGCATTCTGAGTCTCGGTCTGGTTGACCGAGCTAACTCGGTCAACTGACTCAGCGAGTTCGAATTGCTCTCTGTCTCTCTGGTTTAATTTGGAGGGATTCTTGTTTAGTGTGTCCTTAATCCTAGTCTTGGTCCAGCCTCGTCCGGTTAGTATGGCCCTGAATGTGTTAACTGGTGGTGCATCAAACCTCTTGGAGAGAGCAATCACGCTTTCTCCTGAATCATACCTCCTGCTGAGCTCATTCGACCTACGCATCAATTTTGAGTGAGAGTAAACGCTCTTCTCCTGATTTAGTGCCGCTCTGAGGGAAAGGGCCTGTTCCAATGAGATTGGTAGACCATCCAGATCCGAAGCAATTTCCTGAACTCTCTCCTCCGGAAGAAAGCCAAATTCGCCCGGGATACAGGCAATCTTCCCTGCTCTATTCTGTACCTCCCTAGAAACCGCATTCGTGTTCCATCTGATTTCTATCTTCCTTGGGGGTGGATCAATTTCGGTTGGTATTCCCATCGGTCTGGGATTCAGGTCAAACCTGGACAGTGCTCTTTCGATGTCCTCTGTTTTGGCGCCCCTGCCCTTATCCTTGGAGGGTTGGTTCCCCTTCCTCGGTCTTCGGCGGCGGCCCCGACGTCCTCGACGCCGCTTGGCACTCCCGTCTTCACTCAATGGTGCCTCCAGATGTTGGAGCCCCATGAACCCACCTGTCAGAGACTACTTTCTCATTCTTGCATAAGCATCGTAGAAGAAGTCCCGAATTGGCCAAGGTACGAGAAACATTGTTGATGCTAAAGACCATGGAAATGCCAGTTGTCTGCATACTCTCCAAATTGCAGCGCTCTTAGGGAACCATCTCCCGTCATTGGAAATCAGGAAAATAGAATCCAGTCCCTCCATTTCCTTTGGGATGTCTAGTAAAATCTCCTTTCCTTGTTCGCTGTTCTGGCCTACTAATTTTACTCTCGAATCCGGGTCTCTCTTCTGGATGAAATCTGCCCATCTGGTACATTTACCGCATTGGTCGTCGAAAAGGACGGTGATAGCAGATTTTGCAGCCATGATTCACCTACAGGAAAGCAATTCCGGGTTCTAACGGGAAGGAAATTCTTGCCTTCCCCCCGACGTCTTCTCCTTCTCCTACCCTGTAGGCTTCGACATTCTCGACTCCTAGGGCTGATGCAATGAAAGCTGAGTTAGCCGAGATTATACCTAGTTCATCGATTCCCTCTGATAGCAGATACCTGGATCCATCTGACCAAGTGTAGATTTTTCCTCTAGTCTTCTTGCCTCCAACTGTAATTGAGTTCCACGTATGAAAAACCTCCCCCCTTGTTGACTCTTCATTGAATATTTCCAGAGATTTGACATGCTCCTGACCGTTTTCTTTGAAGTCAAACTCAGAGAAATGAAGTTTGATAGCCTCCGATGCTAGATCTGATTTCCAGATTGGAGACGTCTGTATGACTACTCTGGAAATCGGTTTCTTGGAGTGTCTCTCTGCCAGAGTCCTGAGATTCCTCGCACTGGATATGATGTTCTTCACGTATTCCTCTTCGGCCAAGATGTGCAAGTCATCTGATTCGATGCTGAGAGTAGGAATCTCAAGTGCTGCAAGGAGGTCTTTTCCACCGAACTTATTCCAGAATTCCTCTGCAATGTGAGGTGTTGCGGGGGCGAGCATTGGAATCCATCCCTCTAGGAATTTCATTGCAGTAGTTCTATCCAGGCCCCCTCTTCGAAGGTACCAATTCCAATCCGATAGCATTTCGAAGTGGCTTATCATCACCCCCTCCCTTAGACTGACGTCGGACATTGCTTTGATCCATCTACTCTGACTCGCTCTCATTCTCGATAACAGCCATCCATCAATTTTCGAAGGAGCATCCGATAGTACCATTGCTTCATCGATGGCGTCGAAAAGAGAGTTGATTTGGCGATGGTTAGCTTCCAAGGCGCTATCAGACCAGTCCATTCCTGCCTCAGGATTAGCACCGAATAGAATGAACAGCCTTACCGTATCAGCTCCGAATCTGGAAATCATCTCTTCGGGGCTAACGGTGTTTCCAAGAGATTTGCTCATTTTTGCTGATCTGCTGGAAAGTTCTTTTCCGCAGGTTGGGCAAGCTGATTCGAAGTAGTCAACATGGTACTCAGAATTGCAATCGGAGCAGTAAGGGGCAGGAGCATTGAGCATGCCCTGACAGACCAGCCTTCCGAATGGTTCCCCGACCTCGTTCATCCCAGCATCTCTGGTGAATTTTGTGAAGAATCTAGCATAGAGTAGATGCATGACGGCGTGTTCTATCCCCCCTATGTACAGGTCAACTCCGCCATCCATCCAATAATCTACAGCAGAGCGATTGAACGGGGAGTCGTCGTTGTTTGCATCGCAAAATCTCATGAAATACCATGATGAGTCGTAGAATGTGTCCATTGTATCTGTCTCTCGCCTTGCCTCACTTCCGCATTTAGGACAAATGGTTTGCACAAAGCTATGATGCGACTCGAGAGGATTGCCACTTTGGTCTTCGGTGAACACTACGTCTAGGGGTAGCTCAACCGGAAGATCTTCCCGAGGTACGGGGACAATTCCGCATGAGTTGCAATGAATCATGGGGATAGGGGTCCCCCAGAATCTCTGTCTGCTCAGTAGCCAATCCTTCAGACGATACTCAACTTTGCCATGTCCTGCTTGCTTGTCTTCTAGAGCGGAAATTACGGCACTCTTTGCTTCATCTCCGGAGAGTCCGTCAAAACCGTCTACTGGAGAGTTGATCATTGGGCCGTATCCTTCGAATGCCCGATTCATTGGTTCGTTGGTGTCGCCACCCTGGTTTTCTTCGAGTACCCTCCTTATCTCAAGATCGTACTCGGTTGCGAAATCGAAGTCTCTTTGATCGTGCCCCGGGACTGCCATCACCGCACCTGTTCCATAAGTAGAGACCACGAAATTACCAGCGTATATTGGAACCCTCTCATCGTTCAGTGGATTGATTGCATACCTCCCTAGGAAGACACCCTTCTTCTCCTTCAGCATGTTTACTCTCTCGAACTCAGACATTCGTGAGCATTCTTCTTTGAGGGCTCTCCATCCTTCTTCCCACTCACTACCTGAGCACAATTCTTCACACAAAGGATGCTCTGGCGACAAAGTGAGGAAAGTTACTCCGAAAATGGTGTCAGGCCTGGTAGTAAATGCTCCAATTACTGATGAAGAGTCGACCACTTGGAATTCGATATGTGCTCCATTGGAGCGCCCAATCCAGTTCCTCTGCATAGCCTTAACATTCTCGGGGAACGAGATGTTTTCTAGTTCATCGAGCAACTCGTCGGAGTACTCGGTCATCCTTACGAACCACTGTGCCATGTCTCTCTGGACTACTTCCAATCCGCATCTCCAGCATCTATTGTTTCTTACCTGTTCGTTAGCCAGAACGGTATCACAGTCAATGCACCAGTTTACTGGAGCCGACTTCCGCTCAATCAGACCCATCTCATTGAGGATTAGGAACATCTCCTGGTTCCAACGGTAGTAATCCACATCCGATGTCGCCAAGAATCTCCTCCAATCGTATGAGTAGCCCATCCTTTCTTGGTCGGAACGAATGCTAGAGATGTTGCTATGTGTGACATCATGAGGATGTCCGCCTTCTTTCTTGGCGGCGTTCTCCGCTGGCATTCCGAATGAGTCATACCCCATCGGGTAGAGTACGTTCTTTCCCATTAATCTCTGGAAGCGTGCCATCGCATCGCCGATAGAGTAGTTCCTGACATGGCCCATATGCATGTGTCCAGATGGATATGGGAACATCTCAAGGCAGTAGAACTTGGGTTTAGAGTCATCAATATCAGCCTCGAATACTCTGTCTTCGGACCATTTCTTCTGCCATCTGGATTCGATCTCTTGGGCGTCGTATGGCATTTGCTCAAACTTAGCGCTTAGTATCGCTTGTATATGCATTACGACTTTGTCCTATGTCTTACTCGCAAGGTTCATGCTGTCCGAGGGAGAGTTTCATACTTCGATTTGGGAAGATGGAGTAGAAGTCTGGGTAACCCAAATGGGCAACCTGATGAACATGAATACTGCCTTCGTAGACCGAGCCAATGAAATTGTCGCAATCGTTGATCCATTCGACGCCGAGAAGTGGTGCTCTAAGTTAGAAGAAGAAGGGCTCCGACCTACACACCTCCTGTATACGCATACTCATCGAGACCATGCAGCAGGATTTCCAGGAATGATCGATAGATTCCCTGATCTTGAGGTCTGGGGGCATGAAGATGCAAGAGTGCCTAGCCTATTGGGGAATATTGTATTCAGAAAGGTGGACTTCACCAATACTTGGGATTGCGAACCCGGGGAAAGTGAGGATTGGTCTGCAGGATTGATTGAGATTACTGTTACTCACTCACCCGGTCATGCACCTGGTCACGTCACCTTCCACGGACATGGAGTCTACCATGCTGGTGATCTTCTCTTCGTCAGGAGCGCTGGGAGGGTGGATCTTCCCGGGGGAGATCCGCAAGCACAGCAGAGGAGCTTGATTAGAGCCAAGCAGATTCTTAGTAGTCTACCTCCGGATTGGAGATTGATTCCAGGACACAGATATGATAATTTCAAGGGCGAGGTACCAGACTGGATTAGTCTAGAAGATGCACTGAAGCATAACTACTTCCTTTCCAATATTACTATGATTGAATGAGTTATCTGCCGAGCATCCTTCGAACTTGGGTGCTTTCTTGATCCAAAGAAGGTGTTTCTTCCTCCCTAATCTTCTTCAGGGCGTTCAGAGGAATCCAAGCATCAGGAACTAGTCGCCAAGGAGTAACTCGTGCCATTATCCCCAGCAGAATCTGACTTCCTGGAATCATGAAAACTCTCAGAGGAGGCACTACCAAACTCAAAGCAGCCAAGTCGTCTCTAGCCTGAATTCTCTCCTTTCTACTGACCCTTCTCCCAATCAGTATGTTGGCCAATGTTACTGATGTCTTTTGGAAATGCTCAGCCCCTATTCTAGAAGCATCCCAAGCCTTCTCCAATCCCTCCCCCCACTTGCGTGGCTCCTTTGCTACTTCTCTGATTTCGTTCTGAGATTTATCCGGGAGTCTACGATAGGCTAACGAAGCTCCCGTGATGACCCATGGAACCCATCTAAACGTGAATCTGACAGCGTTTGAGACTCTACCCAATGTAATCACTCAGTCTTGTCTATTCTCTCTTTGTTTAGATTCCTCTTTTCCAATTCTTTCTCTACCGTGCCAGAAGGTAATGTTCCTTCCTGCTCCAATGCCGATATCGCTGCAACAACAATGCTGTTTGTATCTATTTCGAAAAACGAACGAAGGGCTTCTCGTGTGTCGGATCTTCCGAACCCATCTGTTCCGAGTACAATGTATCTGCCTCCTGTCCATCTCTGAATCATCTCAGGGACGGAGCAGATGTAGTCGGAAGTAGCGACTGTGGGCGTTTCGTCTCCAAAACATCTTGAGACGTATGGTTCGTCGGAAATTTCAGGATTCAGGCGTCTTGATCTTTCATGCTCAAGACCTTCCCTACGAAGTTCCCCATAGGAGGTAACGGACCAAACCTCTGATGATATCCCGTGTTCACTGAGTAGTTCCGAGGCTGCCTCCCTAACGTTCCTCAGAATTGGGCCGGATCCGAGTAGCCTAATCTTTTTTCTTCCCCCTCCCACTTCTTCTATTTTGTACGCTCCCCTAACGATACCATCATCCACGTCAGGTGGCTTTGGCATCTGCTGCTGATTCTCGTTGTAAAGCATCACATAGTGGAAGACATCAAGATTCTGGCCCCACATCTCATCTATTCCATGTCTGATGATAGCGGCTAGCTCGTAGGCATATGCAGGATCCCATGCTCGACAGTGAGGAACTGCCGAGGCCATCAGTAGACTGTGTCCATCCTGATGTTGTAGACCCTCTCCGTTAAGCGTGGTCCGCCCTGCTGTCGCGCCCATCAGAAAGCCGCGCGCGCGAGCATCTGCAGCACTCCAAATCTGATCCCCTACCCTCTGAAATCCGAACATTGAGTAGAAGGTGTAGAAAGGCATGGTAGCAGAGTTTGCACTAGAATACGAAGTAGCACTTGATATCCATGAGGCAATGGCTCCTGCCTCCGAAATTCCTTCCTGAAGGACCTGCCCTGATTGCGACTCCTTGTAGTTTAGGAGCATCTTATGATCCACTGGAGTGTACTTCTGGCCTCTAGAAGCGAAGATCTCAAACTCGCTGAATAGTGGATCCATTCCGAAAGTTCTGCCTTCATCGGGGATGATGGGCACGACTCTGGAGCCTATCTCTGATTTCATCAGATTTCTTAGCAGGCGAACGAAAGCCATGGTTGTAGAAACCTCTTGACCTTCTGGGGTACCCTGGTCGAATGCTGAATATGTGTCTTGTCCGGGAAGGTCGAAGTTAATTTTCGAGGGTTTTCTTGAGGGTAGATATCCACCGAGTTCGGTTCTTCTTTTGGTCAGATACTTGATCTCATCCGAGTCTTCTTCTAGTGCGATGAAGGGATTTTCTTCTAGTCTGGAATCCTCGATATCAATCTCCAGAGCATCACGGTAAGCTTTCAGGTCGTCGATAGTCATCTTCTTCTTCTGGTGAGTTGAGTTCCTTCCCTCGAAAGAGTCGATTCCCCAGCCTTTCACTGTATGTGCCAAAATTACAGCTGGACCCTTTGCAGAAATAGCTGATTTGTATGCAGAATACACCTTTACTGGATCGTGACCTCCTCTGGTAAGACCTTCTATCTCAGAATCAGAAATTGAGGTTCCTAGGGCCTTCAGAGACTCGCTTCCAGAGAACATCTCTTCTCGGAAATCGTCGATTGATAGAGTGCTGAGTCGTTGCCAGTCCCCATCGACGATACCCTCCATCTTCTCCAGAAGCTCTCCTTTTGTGTCTCTTTGGAATACTCTGTCCCATCCTGACCCCCAAATTAGCTTGATTACTGTCCATCCTGCTCCTCGATAGAGACCCTCTAATTCCTGGATGATGCTGGAATTCCCCCTAACAGGACCGTCTAGCCTCTGTAAATTGCAATTTACTACTACGATTAGATTGTCCAACTGTTCCCTACCGGCTACTGCTATGGAAGCTATTGACTCTGGTTCGTCCATCTCTCCGTCTCCTAAGAAGGCGAAAACTCGACTCTCCGATGTATCTGCAATTCCTCTTTGGTCGAGATACTTCCAGAATCTCGCCTGCATTACGGCACCAAGTGGCCCTAAACCCATCGAAACGGTAGGATACTCCCAGAATTCTGGCATTAGTCGTGGATGGGGGTATGAAGACAGCCCCTCCACGAAGGCCTCCTGCCTGAAGTTTGAAACCTGATCTGTGGAAATTCTCCCTTCTAGGAATGCTCGAGCATAAATTCCTGGACTGGCGTGTCCCTGGATGAACAAGGCGTCTCCAATGCCATTGAGATCCTTTCCCCTGAATACATGATTGAATCCGACTTCGTACAAAGTCGAGCTTGAGGCGTAAGTGGAAATATGCCCGCCTATCCCGTCCATTCTCCTGTTTGCATCTGAGACCATAGCGGCTGCATTCCAGAGTACGTGATTCTGGATCTTCTTCTCCAATGTTAGGTTCCCAGGATATGGAGGCTGCTGCTCAATGGAAATTGAGTTTAGATACGGGGTTCTGGATGACGAAATGTCAATCCCCAAGGAAGACGCTTCTGACATTATCTCCTGTAGGAGTAGTCGTGCCCTTGACGTGCCCTGTGACGATGCTAGGGTCCTCAAGGATTCCAGCCATTCATCCGTCTCCTCTGGGTCCGTATCGGGAAGAGTCTGTCGGGGTTCTGGGGGGGGGCATGGCAATCACTGCCCTGTTGGGCAGAATCACCAGTCATGGGGTGTTTTTTGAATGGGTCGACGGTTGTGTCTGCCTATGAAGGGGATATTCCGGGTCCCAACCCTATCAAATGACACTCATGCATTGTCCTGATTCCAGCAACAGTGATCGGGGAGTCTCCCGATACGCATCTCTCTCCTTTCCATTTCCTAACGGTTCTAATTACTGTCTTTGAACCGGCTGTATTGTTGGGGTCAACCTTGACTTCTACAATCATTTCACCGACCTGTCCTAACCAACCTAGAACTGAGTCTATACTTCGTCTGGCGTATCCGTGTCTCTGTTCCGAGCTCCTTACCCAGTATCCCAAATTCCAAGTCGCCCTCTCAGATCTAGTAACCCTATCAAAGCCGACTAATCCGATGACATAACCATCCCATGGACGTATCATCACCCAGTGATGAAGTAGACCCGATCTTCCCTTCCTCTCAGTGTCTCTGATGAAATCCTCAATCTGGGGTCTTATTTCCTTATCAGGATTAATCCACGGCATTGCCCTCATCACATCTGGCCATGTCTCCTCGAATGCTTCGACTATTTCTGCTATGTGAGACTTTGAAGCTGGCCTCAGAACCAGCCCCTCATCGACTCGTATGGTGGAAGTGGCTCGCCTCTGCATCATTCTCGGGGAGGGGTCCCCCCGCATCAGTTCTGCGTCGACATCTAGGTTATGAAATCAGTTTCTCCCTTGCTCGTACTAGGTCTGGGTCATCTGGATGTAGTTTTATCGCAGATTCCACCATCCTCCTCGCATCTGAATTCCTACCAATCGACATTAGTAGCCTTCCTACTGAATACACCAATGAGGTCCTGTTCCCTAGATGAGGACCTACTTCATCCAATAGTACTGTGGCTTCGGCTGTATTCTGCTCCTTTGCTGATCTAATTGCAGATTGCAATTGCTTGATTATTTCTGCTGCGGGCCATTCTTCTTGTTGCTGCCAAGGCCAAAAAGTAGGAGTCGCTTCAAAGTGCTCATTTGGTCCTGGAGACTTTTCTTGTATAGGGAAGACTGGAGCCGAGGGTAACTTTGGTATTATTTCTGGGGAGGATTCGACTCTGTCCTCTTGTACAGGATGAGAGGTAATTTTAGGGACTGAAAATGAAGGTGCATGGGGAATTTGCGAGAGAGTATCCACTTCCGTGGATTCCTTCGAAAATGCTGCTTCGAATTCGTCAATCTTACCATCCCCATCGAAGTCTTCTGACTCCAATTGTGGTTGGTTGGAAAGCGGTATCCCACTCTCCTCGGCATCAATTAATTCACTTGGAGGTGAAGGTTGTACGAACTTTGGGGTTTCAGAGTTTGGTTGAATTAATTCGATTTGTCTCTGATCAATAATTTCCTCTTCCTCTGGTAAATCCTTTGGAACCTCGAACTTCTGGACAAATTGTGGGATGTCATCTGCAGTCAGTTCGTATTCCTCATCGATATCTTCCTCTGAAGAAACCATGGAGTCGAAGTCTGGCTTTCTATCGAGTACGATTTCTTCTCCCTTCCCGTATTGTGACACTTCAACTGTTAAGTCTTCTAATGCGAATGAAGGAGGCATGTTTTCTTCCTCTTCCTCATGTTCAATCTCGGTCAAAAGTTGGTCTAGAAGATCTGTAGATTCGTCCTCTCCTAGTCCAGAATTCTGCTGGAAAGAAGGTCGATCAATCTGATAGTAACATCTCGTACAAATCTTCGTTCCCTCTTGGTTTGCGTGCTGACAAGATGGGCAAACTACGCCCTTAGAATTTGAATTGCTCCATGACTTGAATCTGTCAAACACCAGTCCCGTCCCCCCTGGATGTTTCTTTCGAATACTTCGAGCGTTTAACTCTCACTGGAAATGGATTGATTATTGAGTCAGAGACTCTTCAAGTAACCGTGATAGGGACTGGAGGTGACGGTAGGTCGTGACAGGTTATGAGAAGGATATCGCTAGTCGCTTCCAGAGGAGCCAGGACCACCATGAAGCCTATCTTCGTCTGATCAGATGGGAATTAGAAGACGAGTTAGCAATGACTGAAGAGAGATTGAGGAATTGGTCGGATAAGAAGCTCGAGGCAAATGGAATTGCGCTTTTTGGTTTGAGCGCTAAGACTGACGGTTGGTTATTCGGCCAACGAGTGATAAGATTTCGAAGAGGAGCGAGGAGGGGTCTGGGTTCTCATAGATTCAGGCAGGGCGACATCGTCATGCTTAGTAGGAGCAATCCATTGACTGAAAAACCCATAGAGGCGGTAGTCAGCAATAGAAGTCGAGACTCGATTAGAGTGGTCCTACCCGAGGCTCCTAAGGGACTTAGAAAAGGAACGTGGAGGATTGATAGAGGGGCCAATCGAGTTGCATTCGACAGAATGAGAGATGCGTTGAATTCAATTTTCGAAGAGGATGGAGGTGCTCCACTAAGGGAGCTTCTACTTGGGCTTGTTCACAATCCAGAAGCTACCGCTTCTCTAATTCCTGAGATGAAAGGGGCAAAAGAGGTCAGGGTTCCACTTCCGAGTGACCTTAACAAATCCCAGAGGGAGGCTACCAAGATGGGAATCAGCAGGAGATTGACTTTGATTCAGGGTCCTCCGGGTACAGGAAAGACCCATACTGCGGTAAGAATACTGGAGAACTGGGCGATTCAAGATACTGGTACCGTTCTAGCTGTAGCCGATTCTAATGTTGCTGTCGATAACCTGCTAGAGGGTCTGCTTGAAAGAGGAATCAGGACTGTAAGGCTCGGACAACCAGTGAAGGTTAGAGAAAACCTGAGAGAAGCCACAATGGATGCCAGAATGGAGAGTCACGAGCTTAACAGGGACTTGATTGAGGAGATTGAGAGGAATGAAAAGCTATCCCGCAGGATAAAGGGGATGCGAGGAGGGAAAGAGAAAGGACTTGCACATAGGGACTTGAGTCGAGGGTGGAAGGAGGTAAGGAGGCTTGAAAGACAGATTAGAGATGATATTCTAGATAGAGCTCAGGTTCTATGTTGTACATGCATAGGTTCCGGGCATGATCTGCTAGACGGGAGGAGATTTTCTAGAGTTCTTATCGACGAGGCAACTCAGGCGACGGAGCCAGCATCATTGGTTCCCCTGGTTAAGGGATCTAGACAGATTGTCCTTGTCGGAGACCATAGACAACTGCCTCCTACCGTCATTTCACATCGAGCAGAGAAAGGTGGTTTGGATAGGTCGCTATTCGAACGCCTAGTTGACATGGGCATCACTCCGCTCATGCTTACCACCCAATACAGGATGCATCCTTCAATTTCTGATTTCCCTAACAAGAGGTTCTACGATGGGAAACTCGAGGACGGAGTGGATAAATCGGATCGAGAGGCTCCTGCAGGTATGCTCTGGCCTGATTGGGATGCTCCTCTAGCATTCCTACCGGTCGAGGGTGATGAGTTACTATCTCCAGACGGAGCCTCGAAGGAGAACTCTGTGGAGGCTTCGTGGGTCGTGAAGATATTGATGGGACTAATCGAAGAGGGTGGACTAGAATTCTCGGACATTGGGATAGTTACCCCATATGCCGGCCAAGTACGGGCGATAAGGGACATGATTCCTGAGTCAATGCAGGATGTTGAGGTCAGGACGGTGGATGGGTACCAAGGAAGGGAGAAGGACGTGATCATCTTCTCCAGTGTAAGATCTAACCCCGATGGAAACGTAGGTTTCCTCTCAGATGGTAGAAGATTGAACGTAGCACTAACCAGATCTAGGAGAGGCCTCATAGTGGTAGGTAACCCTGAAACTCTCAGACATGACGATAATTGGAGAGCCTGGATTGATCACATCAGGAGTAGCAAACTTGAGGCATGGCATCTCTTGGGTACAGCGTGAGGCGTGACAATGGGCGATCATGACTCCCCCATCTCCATACACGGAGGGGGGACTCTAGCCAAGGCCATTGTTTCCCAGGAACAAGGGCACTGGTCGGTCCCAGATGGTACGATCCTTTCCTCGGGATCAAAGAGGCTCGTAGCCTTCGTGATTGACGTAGTTATCGTTGTCTCGATTCTAAATTTGAGTACTAGAGGGATGATCGCAAACGCATTGAATATCTCCCTATGGACTTCCTCTGATTTCCACTATGCTGTTGCTTTCGCTGCCATTTTTCTTACCACTCACTGGCTGTACTGGAGATTGACAGGTTTAGCATTCTCCAGGTCTCTTGGTCAAAAAGTACTGGGAATTGCCATAGTAATGGAAGATGGGAGTAAAGTGGAAAGCAGTATTTGGGATAGGAGAGCCTTTGCGAAGTTGCTCTACCTACTTCCAGTTGTAAATCTGTACTTCGGTGTTTACGAATTAGCGAGGATTTCTCAGAGGCATACCCATCAATCAAATCTCGATCTAAGTGTAGGTACAATCGTCGCACATTCTGAGTCGCTTCCTCCAGCGAGTAGGAAGAATATCAGGTAGGTGTAGACTTGGAAGAAGCCATCGAATGGGCTCTTTCGGGAGGTTGTATCGTTTATCCTACCTCTACTCTGCCTGCACTGGGTTGTATCCCAGATTCAAATGCTTTAGACAGACTTTACAGCATAAAGGGAAGAAATAGCGGAGCTCCTGTGAGTCTCGGTGTTGTGAGTCTGAGTCAGGCTAGTGAGATTGTTCATGTTCCTGATGACGTAAACGAAATTCTTGATGTGTTTCCAGAAGGATCTCTGACTATAATACTTAGAGCAAAGAATGAGATGGACTCCAGACTCGGAGGGAACAAGGTAGCCGTTAGAGTGGTTTCGAACAGAATGGCCAAGGAGTTACTTAGTAAGACGGGCCCGCTGACAGCGACGAGTGCAAATATTTCTGGACAGGAGCCGTTGTTAGATTGTGTAGAAGCCGCAGAGTCTCTTCGAAGGACCGACGAATCAATTATCGGAGTCGATGGCGTCTGTGAAGGAGGTTCACCCAGTACTTTGATAGCATGGCATACGGTCTGCGAATCACCTGAGTCGTTGAGTATTGAGGTAATCAGAGAAGGGAAGGTAAGTTCGGAGGAAGTTTTGTCATGGTGGAAGAGCAGGATCTGAAACAATGGCGAGATGCCGGTCACGTAGCCAGAAGGACCCTTGAAGGAATAAAGGGAGAGATTGTAGAAGGAAAGGAGTGGTCAGAAGTAATAGATTCAGCAGAGAGGTTCATCAGAAGGCACGGAGGTAAGGCTGCATTCCCTGTGACTATATCTGTTAACGAAATGGCCGCACATTACACTTCCAACACAGAGCTGACTCCTCCTGAGGGTTTCGATGGAGAGATGATCTTCCAGAAAGGGGACTTGGTCAAGCTAGATGTTGGCGTCCACATCAAAGGGGCCCTGGGAGACAATGCTCTCACAGTAGAAGTGGGGAATGGGGGAGAGCATACTGAGCAGATCAGAGCAGCGAGAGAGGCACGAGATGCGGCTATCGAAAAGATGCACCCAGGAACTCCATGGCATGTGGTTGGAGAGGCGGCACAACAAGCATCGATAGATGCTGGCTTTGAACCAATTAGGAATCTTAGCGGTCACAAGATGGAAAGATGGAATCTGCACTCTGGGGTTTCAATACCTATGTTCGCATGTGGTCCTAACAATCCTGGTTACAAAGGAGAGGTTGAGGCAGGGGGAGTATATGCTATTGAGCCATTCAATACCACAGGAAAAAATGGGATGATTGAGAATGTCCCTCCCTCTGATTCATCCAATATCCTGAGAGTGACCGGAGATGTGAAGATTAGGAAGGCCCTATCCAAGGGTAAATTGAAACCACTAGGCGCTACTATGGCAAGATATATCGAAGAGAGATACAACACCCTACCTTTCGCAGAGAGATGGGCATTCCCTCTGCTTAGCAAACCCTTCCCAGAGGAGGACGAAGAGTCCCTGAGAAGGAAATGGAGGGCTCTGATCAAGAAGTTGACATCGATAAGGTTCCTAGAGGTCTACAGCGCACTCAGGGATGTCGATAAGGGAGTTGTGGGGCAATTCGAGCATACAGTATTCGTCACAGAGGGCGGTCCAGAGATTTTGACAGTGGAGTAAATAGATATTTTTTGTGGAATTTTAGCTAGATTTTCTCCCTTTCCTCACAACGATTAACTATTGCCTCCTGCCTGCCATGACCGTACAGGACGAAAGGTTCTCGCTGAGTGCATCCCATCCCCTCGCATTTATCTCTCTCCTGTACACCTTTTGGTTGGTTAGCGGACTGCTTAAAATTGGCGGAAATCTGTAAGTTCTAATCGATATTATCTTTCCCGATTTGAGACTCCCCAAACAAAGTCACAGTGATTATAGCTGAGAAAATGAGGGTCATCCCAACTATCTGCTGTAACGAAGGCTGCTCGGAAAGAAGGATTACACCCCAGACTATTGTGAGAACCGGTTGTAATAGAACCGCGAAGGAGGTATGTGCAGCTGGAAGGCGAGGGAGGGCGAATGTAATCGCGATCCACCCAATTACTTGACATGATATGGCTAATAGGAATAGCCACCCATGACCGGGCCAGTTCATTGTGAAGTCTATTGGTTCGATATCCAATCTTTCCAAGGGAGCGATTCCAACCAGAAGAAGCCCGATTGCTGCTCCTATGGTAGCATCGAATTGGAGATTCGCGGAGGGGGCTTGGATTCTATTTGAGTACCTGTATAGAATCAGGAAAGAAGAGTAGAAGATTGCTGCGACAATTCCTCCTATGACTCCCTTAAATGGATCTTCCCCATAAGGTTCATCATCCCAGATACCAGCTATGAAAACGAGTCCGATCATTACCATCGGCAATGCCAGGAGTATCATCCGATTTGGCCTCTCACCGAATAGCCACCAACTAACTAATGTGACAATAATTACCTGAGAGTTTCCAATCAATGTTGCTATTCCACTTCCAATGTAGTCAATGGCACTGTGATATCCTGCGAAGTCAATGGCTAGAAGGATTCCAGCGGCAAAGGTGAGCATCCTGCTGTTGAAGGATCTCTTGTCTTCCCTATTCAAATACCAAACTAGGATGAGCAGGATTGGGATTGCGTAAACCATTCTGAAGAAGGCCCCGGTAATCGGTGTTGTTTCGGATTGAATGTAGAGCAGCGGGGCAAAGGAGAGTAGGGAAGCGCCTGCAAGAGCTATCAGCATAATGCGCCGGTCATCTGCCGGCGCCGTCATCGGCCCCCTCACTCCGATGCATTACTTTCATCGTTGAGCATGTTCTGAAGATCTCCTGATTCATACAGCTCTAGGGCGATATCGGACCCTCCGATCAATTCTCCATTGATGAAGACTTGAGGAATGGTGGGGAAATCTGACCACTCCTTCAGCGCTGGTCTTGCTCTAGGATCCGAGAGGACGTTGACACTAGCAAATGTCTCCATCCCAAGTTCATTTGCTACCATGCTGATCACTTGGGCCCCTCTTGCTGAGAATCCACATTGTGGTTGGTCGGGTGTGCCCTTCATAAAAATCACAATTTTATTTTCATCAACAACTTTTTGCAGCTCTTCGGGTGTCCAGTCAAAACTCATTTCAATCACTCCTTCCTTGGTCTTCTGATATGTACCCCAAAGAACTCTGTCTCTTGACCATGTGGGTCGAAGGCTGTCTTAGAATTCTTCTCTGCTTGTTTTGGAGTCATACATTTTAGATCTAGAGCATGCACAGTGTTGTCGGAGATAAACGGCTTGAAATGGTTGAGAATTGGCTTCTGTCTTTGAAGCGGCATCACACCCTCAAAGCTCTGGGAAATAACTCTGACATGGAAGTGGTCGCCTGTTCCATGTAAATCCGATACTTCAACCTCGGCGTCGGGAACTATCTTGAGAATTTCGTTTGTCATCCAATCGGAGGTTACCATGGCAGTGAAAGGAGGCATTCCGATATTAAACTAAGTTTCCATGGCACTGGTTATTGATTCTAAATTCTCAGATATGGTTCCCTTATTGTTAATCAGTCCTGATCCGACCACTGCAATATCGACTCCCCAGTCTGCTACCAGTTTTGCATTGTGATACTTGATTCCGCCGTCGATCATCAGTTTCGTTTTCCTTCCGCCATTTTCAATCTGCATATCTATTTCTTTACGAAGAATCCTTACCTTTTCCTCTACTTCTGGGATGAAAGACTGGCCTCCCTTTCCCGGGACTACGGACATGACTAGAACTAGGTCTAAATCGTTCAGGATAGGCAGGGCGTCCTCCACAGGAGTGTCAGGGTTTAGAACACAACCGGATAGGATACTGGAATTGTTGAGGCTTGAGATTAACCCCGGAAAGTCTTCTACAGCCTCAATATGAGCGATTACCATGTTCACTCCTGCATCTGCATATTGCTCCCATGTCTCTTCTGCATTGTTAATCATCAGATGACAGTCGATGAAAACCTCCGGCCCCACTCTTTCCCTTACTGACCTGATTAGTGCTGGTCCAAATGTGATTGTCCGGTTTACGACCCAATTACCATCCATTACGTCCATGTGTAACCAATCTATTCCAGCATCGATGGCTTCATCCAGGGTTTCGCCTAATCTGCAGAAGTCTGCAGTAAGTATACTAGGTGTAATCTGCATATTTCCTGTCAAACGGGAAGGGGGGATGGTTCTCAATACCTTCTAAGAATGTCTCAACCCCAACACACATGTTGATAGGATGGAATTGATTAGGAATAGCAATGGGCAAGGTTGTTGATACAGGTGATGCAGACTTTGACGTGATGACAAAGAGTGACGAGTGGGTGCTTGCAGATTTCTGGGCTCCATGGTGTGGACCCTGTAGGATGGTGGGACCAGTGCTATCACAGATTGCAGATGAGAGGGAGATTACTATTGCAAAGGTGAATACTGATGTTAATCCACTTACCTCCGGAAGATTTGGAATTAGAGGGATACCCGCCCTGATTCTATTTAGGAACGGAGAGGTAGTCGACAGGATGACGGGTGCAATGCCAAAGCAAAGTATGGACTCGTGGTTAGACAGGCATATGAGTTCCTAGTTCTCACTTCTATTCAGTCTGTCCAATCTTTCTTGGAAGGGCTTTCCAACTTCTCTCAATAGCCTGGCTCGTAGAGCTTCGTGTAACCACATCCCCTCTTCTAATTCTAACATCAAAGCTCTCTCGATTAGTTGTTCGGGAGGGTTTCCGTCTACTCCAGCGGCCTTGGCTAGTTTTTCCCATGGTACTGGCCTATCAGAGGTAGCCAAAATGGATAGGATTTCCCTGTGTGGTTTTGGAAGAACATTGAGAATCTCTTCATCCAGGAACCTGAGCCAGTCTTCATGCATTGTCTGTCCGTACATCTCGAGCAATTCTACGGCTAGGGGATGACCCCCCGTCACTCTATGGATCTCAGAAGCATGAACGTTCTCGGGTATGTTGATTTGTTCTATCCATGATTCTATCTCCTCTTGTTTCAAGCCTGATAAGGCCATTTCTGATACCTTATCCAAGGTATGCACATATCTACGATCGTAGAATGCCAAATTCGTCCGGGAAATCATCAATAGTCTCAGATTGGTATTTTCGGCTATCTGGAGAAGTGCCCCGAAGAGATAGTCTCCCTGACTACCAATATTGTGAACGTCATCCAGAATTACCACGGTTTCGATTCCTTGATTATATTCAATCAATGAGTCCTCATCTAGAAGATGGGCAGTTAGACGGCGTCTGAAGGAGTCGATTTCCAATCTAGCTGCTGGCTTGTAGGGGAGGGTATCTAGGACGTTGTACGGATCTTCGGATTCATCTCTGATGCCTATTCGATGTAGGAGACTGGTTGCGATACCCAAGGAGGAATCCCAAGGCTGACATGGATAGTACATCGTATTTAATTCGCTAGAATTGGCCATTAACTCTGAAATCCAGTGAGAGACTAGAGTGGTCTTACCGCATCCGGCTATCCCAGAAAGAGCGAGGAGCGGTTTTCCTGACTGATACCAGTTATCAAGACTGGTAATCTCTTCCTTTCTTCCATGTACTATGCGGGTCTTCGGTGGAGCGGTATTGTATGTTGAATGAGCACCAGCGAGGAGTGAAATCGATCCTGGTTTCGATTCTGCAGTGCCTCCAGCCACGAGGGCCCCAAAACGAATATCACCGAAATTTAGTACTCCCTCATGTTGTGCATGCATCAAAATCTGCAATAGACTTAGGCCGGCCTGGAGTTTATTCGCAGCCTCATCTGCTCGTATTTCTAGTACCTCACCCTCTTTCGATCTAATCAGTACTAAAATGGAACGAAGTTCAGAAATCCTCTCTCTTGCGGTTTCTCTACCTTCATCGGTTAGTTGCCATGTCTTTTGTCTTCGGTTGTCTCCTCTGACTGATCTGCTGTGTTGCGAAATAAGTCCCTGAGAGTTTAGTTGCCTCATTGCTCTGGAGACATTGGGAGGATGCAAGGCGCAAGATTCTGCTATCCCAGAGCGAGTTACATCTGAGGTGACTATGAAGTGGTCTGCTTGGAAGTCCTGCTCCCAGAGATGTAGAATTATCCGATCAGGAACCGGGACATTGGGGCTTGAATTATGGCGTGCCACGGAATTGACGGTAGGGGAATGTAGCATCAAGGTTAGGGACTTGTAATTCAATCGTTTTCAATGATGCAAAACGGATATTCTGATTGCATAGGCGGTAAAAACAGTTGATTGCAGTCTCTAACAACAGAAGACAGGCTCAGTATGCTTCCTACACCCATGCTTACTGAAACTGGCATCATTGAAATCGGGCTAGGAATGTAGTCTTCGCCTGTCTGAGAAATTATTAGCTGTATTCCATCCCCCTCTGGGACAATTACATCCATCCCGAAGAACTCCATTTTAGCAATCACTGTAGAGCCCGGCGAGAGTACCTCTCCTTCTTTACCTCCATCATGAAATCGCAAATCCATCACAGCATGACCGAGGTGCATGCCGTTACTTGATTGAACCATCTCAACGAATAGATGGCCGCTAGTGGAAAGTTGAGAAATTGTAGCTTCAACATGGAAGGTTGGCGTCCCTACTATCCTGGTTTCTTCCTCGAATTCTGGGCATTCTACTGTAAGACTCGAGGTTGTGGTGATAGTGTCACTACCTCCAATAATCGAGCAGTAGTCCATGTCCATATCTATCCAGTGTATATCATCTGGAGGGTATGAAGGCTCAACACGCCAACCTCCCATATTGTCCTGGACCTCGGCTATCAGTCTAGGTTCTGGGCCTTTGTCCATCAGGTAGAAGTTGAACCACTCAAGTAGGTCATCTGCCCAGTCCCATCTTAGTGTGTAGGGGAAAGCCTCTGCCCCCCTGCCAGAATTCAGATTCTCATGTCCCGATCTTCTATCGGGATAGTCGTGACCCCATTGTCCGTATAGCCCCTTAACTTCGAATCCTGCATCAATCATGATATTATGCACAGGAAATGCCATGTGTGGGTCTACATTCCAATCTTGCAATCCATGAATGATGTAGACAGAGCCGTTATAGTTCTGAATTGCCCTAGTTAGGAAGTGTCTTTCCTCCCAGTAATCGCTTCCTATCCAAGCGAGGTTGTCCCCAGTGAGGTAGGCTCCAACGCCCGCGTAGTATCCCTCCATGTATCCTTCACACGCATTCTGTGCGTCCTCTAGATTGCCATCGAGACCGAAGCTTCCATACACCCCATTGTGCATTATCGCACCTCTTGCCTCCATGCTTCCGTTTCTCCACATTAAATCATGCATACCAATAAGACCTGACATTGGGACAATCGTCTTGAGATGAGGAGAACCCATCGCAGCAGCTTCCCATGGTGTTGAGCCGTCGTATGATTTCCCGATTGCTCCAACATTTCCATTGGAAAATGGTGCCTTGCCAAGGTACTCGATGGCTGCATGAATGCCCAACTGTTCATCGAGACCCATGAGGTCCATGCAATGATTAGATTCCCCGGTTCCGAAAACGCTAACCTGTGCTACTCCGAAACCATGAGGTACAAAGTTCTCAATAAGGAACCTCCCTAGTCTGTCTGCAGGAGTTAATGCGTCTACATCGCCATCATCATAGTATGGGCCTATTTCGGTAATAATCGGTACCCTGCAATCTTCTGGGATCTCAGAAGAGTCCATATCACATCCTTCTATGATTGGGAGCCAGAGGCCTAGGTGGACTTCAGCCCCTCCTAATGCTCCAGCACCGCCGTCTGAAACAGTAATTTCAGGAACTGGGACAAAAATCGATCTTACGGTATCGATAGGGTATGATCCATTAGATGATACTCTACTGAAGACATCATCGTCTCTGTAAATCAGATTCGAACGATCCTCCACTCTAGGAAGCCAGTGTTCTTCATCTACGTCCATAGATTCGGTAGAACCGTCTCCCATGCATCCTGAAAAAACTGGTGCCAGCAAGAGTAAGGCCGCTAGATAGGTTCGATGAACTACACACCGGTCCACTAATTGCACGATTGGGCGGGTCTGCATGAATATTAGGGATTAATGCGGGGTGTTTCCGGCTATTCTTTCATCATCATCCTAAGTTCCTCTACTGAGCGTTGTTCGTCGAAGTAGACTACTTCTAGGGAGTCATAAAGCTCGGAGTCCCCCAGTTCCTCTACCAAAGGCAAAATCCTGCCATAAACTTCCGCTGCTGCCTTTTCTGTTTGGTACGCCTCTTCGAGTATTTCCTTGTAATTTGAAGTATGAACTATCGGAGATGGGTCTCTCTCAGTTATGGCAGTTCCATCCAGTTTTACGATAGCGGAGCGAACTGTGGCAGCGTGAATCACAGATTCGTTGACTTCATTACTGAAGTGAGCGGATAGGTGGAGCCTGTGAATCCCTGACACGTATGCAGAATAGTGAGCATACATTGCTATTGCTCTTAGTTCCCAAGATAAAGCTTGATTTAGCGCTTCGACTAGTTGACTGTTCGACATATCTCTCTCGATACTCTACTTGTGGCGAGTGCTATCAATTCTCGCTTTTGACTAGAGTTTTTTCGGCCGCAACATATGTGTCTGTGTCCTGACTCGAGTAGACGTGAGTGCATACGAAGAATTACTGACGAGGCTGAAAGATATCGACTTGATTAGACAGATAGGGAGCCTATTGAGTTGGGATCAGGAGGTGCTGATGCCTCCAAAGGCGGCTCCTCTAAGGGCAGAGCAACTTGCTTGGATTTCGAAGACTGCCCATGAGAGGCTAACTGACACCAGAATAGGAGAAATATTGGATGAGATTGAGTCCAATGATGATATGGATGCGATTACATCGGCGAATATCAGGCTTGCGAAGGAGGCTTTTGACAGGGCAACGAAGTTGCCTACAGAGTTCGTTGAAGAGATGGCGAAGCATCGTTCCAAGGCTCTGATTTCTTGGACTGAGGCAAGGGAGAAGGACGATTTCTCAATTTTCCGTGATGACCTCGAAATAGCGATTGGGCATGCAAGGATGAAGGCCGATTTCTTCGGATATGATGGTCTGAGATACGATGCCCTGCTCGATCTTTACGAAAGCGGTCTAACCGTGGAAAGACTCGACCCCCTGTTCTCGGGTCTTAGAGAAAATGTGGCACCCCTGATTAAGGAAGTAGTGGGAAGAGACGAAGGGCCAGATCTCTCATGGGTTACAGAAAGCACATGGAGTCAGAAAGCACAGGAAGAGTTGAGTCAAAGTGTTTCTGAGGCAATAGGTTTCGACTTTGAGGCAGGAAGGAGGGACCTGTCCACTCACCCCTTCTGTGGGGGGCCTAATCCCGACGATGTGAGGTGGACAACTCGCTATAGTGAAGAAGAGCCGTTCGGATCGCTGTTTGGTTCGATGCATGAAACAGGTCACGGCACGTACGAACAGGGTAGACCTAGGGATTTGGACTTCCAACCAGCAGGAAAGGCAAACGGTCTTGGGATTCACGAGAGTCAAAGTCGCCTCTGGGAGAATCAGGTAGGAAGATCCAGGGAATTTTGTGAATGGTCCATCCCATTGTGGAGGAAGTTCTTCCCAGAAAATATGGATGGAGTCAGCGCAGAGCAACTGTGGCAGGCAGTTAATTTGGTGAAGCCTGGGTTAATCAGAGTAGATGCTGATGAAGCCACATACAATCTACACATCATGATCAGGTATGAGATCGAAAAGCAACTTATTGCTGGTGAAATAGATGTAGATGATCTTCCTGATGCTTGGGACGAAATGTACCATGAATACTTGGGAATTAGATCTCCTAACCGTACATTGGGGGTGCTTCAGGATATTCACTGGTCAATGGGTGCAATCGGCTACTTCCCAACGTACACTCTCGGGAATCTGTACGCTGCTCAACTGCTCGAGTCAGCTAGAAAAGATCTCCCAGAACACGATGCTCAGATTAGGGAGGGAGACTTCTCCCCACTACTGAAATGGATGAGGGATAATGTCCACTCAAGGGGGAGCGTGCTAGAGCCAGCGGAACTAATCAAGGAAGCAACTGGACAGGACCCATCCCCTGATGCTTTCATTAGATATCTTAGTTCAAAGGTTGAGAGACTTTACGGAGTTAGTGCTTAGAAGAGCAGGGGTGCACATGACAGTATCCAGTCTGACTGACTACTCCTCCTTAGTCAGAGAGATTGGAGGGGAGTGTGCCTTCGTCAGAGTTTCAGGAGAATTACTTGTATCGGGTTCCAAATCAGGAGAGGTTGCTTGCTGGGATTTGAACAGCGGTAAAGAGATGTGGAAATCCAGGTTCGAGGGTCCTTGTTCCAATGCGGATTCCAACAAAGATTTCCTATTCTTCACAGAGTCAGATAGAGTTCATGCAATTATGTTGTCCTCTGGAGATGAGGCTTGGTGCGTGGAACTGGAGGGTTCGAGCGATCTTGTTAGAGTTTCATCAGAATGCGTTTGGGTGACTTCGTCAGTTTACAACTTCGAGATTCAGGACTATTCAGAGGGTTCGGTATGGAAAATTGACTATTCGGGAAAAGTTAGGTGGAGGGGGGACACGATAGGGAGAGCCTGGTCTCTTTCTGATTTTCAAGGACAAGCAATCATGGGACTTAGTAGGCCTAAGTGTGGATATGCCATTGCATCCGAAACAGGAGTTGAATATCTTGAGTTGGAAGAAAATAATCCGATAACTGCTGGATGTAAATTAGATGGAGGAGGGATAGTTTTCGGGCATAGCAATGGATCAGTGACTGAGATAAATGGAGGAGTCTCCTCTACGGTTAGCATAGGAGACTCCGCTATCCGCACAATGGATTGCGGAAGTAGTTGGGTTGCAGGGCTCGATTCTGGAGTCGTTTCAACGGGCGAATCCCTAGGATCTTGGAAGATAGAGTCTTTGGAATCCGTTGATGTAGTTTCATTCGGCCCTTCGTTAGACGATGTCGCAGGCATATGGTACTCGTCTTGGAACGGCAAAGGAGGAATTTTCCTAGTCGACTCTTTAACTGGGAGTCTGCAACTCGAGCTATCTCACGGATCTAGAATAGTAGCCTGTTTCGCTACTGAGCATACGATTTGCTTTGGAGATATTAGCGGATGCATACACGTAATCGAGAAGGAGGTTCTCCGACGTCGTTTCGGAAGGCTCCCAGAAAGAGATATCGAATCTGAAAGAGAATCGGAGCTTAGGAAGAAAATACGTGCACTGCGAGGTTCCTAATTTGCAGTGGAAAAACACTCCCAAATACCCCTATTTCCAGTGAACTGCTCCAATATAGACGAAATGTTTATGAGCCACCCATTACCCTGTGTTTTTTGCCGCTCCGGGGGAGTGGTGTGAGGGCGCTTCGGCGCGACTCGCGGGCCACAAAAACCGAGCCCCGAAACCGGGGCGGTAGAACCGAAATCCGAAAGGAAATCGGGGAAAGGCTGGAGCGTCTGTGGACGCAAAGGCCGCGGCGAATAAATCGGACGAACTGGAGGCAACGAAAGGGAGAGCGAGATAGGAGCTGAAGAGATACACATGCGTAGGGGGAAGAAAATGAACCTGGGTCATGTAGGTGGGGAACGAGGCAGAGATAACTGGACGCAAGGAAGGGGAAGGAAACCAAGGGAAACACCAGGCAACAAGGGCGGGGAGACCCGTGGAGAAGCCAGTATCGAGACGTGAAAGGAAAATCGGAGACGAAATACCAGAAGCGGATGCGGCGAATGAAAGGGAGATCTATCATTAGTCGGAAAATGACAAAGGAAGAGCATGAAGTTCCGGAGTCGTCTACCCGGGGGAACCCGGGCCTTCGGGCCCGGGGTATACCCGGACCCTGCGGAGTTAACAGGGGGGGAAGCTCCCCCATGTGCTGAACCCCCTGTTGCTCCCACCTGAAATCGGCCCAGAAATTTTCTGAAGATTAGTGGAACTATTTCTTATTCGCTTGGACCAGTCATATCACCAGGTCTGACCCATTCTTCGAACTCCTCCTCATTCACCAGATCCAGTTCGATAGCACTTTGCCTAAGAGTAAGTCCTTTCTCATGGGCATTCTTAGCAATCTTAGCTGCATTGTCGTATCCAATGTACGGATTCAGGGCTGTGACTAGCATCAATGAGTTCTCGAGGTGCTCGGTAATCTTTGCTTCGTTTGCTCTGAGTCCGAGTATGCAATTTTCAGAGAAAGATACACAGCTATCTGATAGGAGCCTTGTGCTATGCAGGAGATTATGGATCATCATCGGCTTGAAGACGTTCAGTTCGAAGTTTCCCTGGCTTCCACCGATGGAGATAGCAACATGATTCCCCATTACCTGGCAACAGACCATAGTCATGGCTTCAGACTGTGTTGGATTGACCTTGCCGGGCATTATACTAGAGCCAGGTTCGTTCGCGGGCAGGGAGAGTTCTCCAAAACCACACCGGGGTCCGGATCCAAGCCATCTCACATCATTGGCTATCTTCATCAACGAGGCTGAAAGTGTATTCAGAGCGCCCGAAGCCGCTACTATGGCATCGTGAGCTGCTAATTGTGCAAACTTATTCTCTGCACTGATGAAGGGTAGACCTGTCTTTTGTGAAATCTTATCAGCGACTATTTCTGCGAATTCGGGATGAGCATTGAGGCCGGTTCCAACTGCAGTCCCTCCCAGTGCTAGTTCGTACAAATCGTTCAGAGCCGTTTGAATCCTAATCAAGTCGGCATCCAACATCGACACGTAAGCACCAAACTCCTGTCCAAGTGTTAGTGGAACGGCATCCATGAGGTGGGTTCTACCAATCTTGACTATGTCAGAGAACTCTTCCTCCTTCTCCGTTAGAGAATGTCGAAGTTTCAGTACTGATGGAATTAGCCGATGTTGTATTTCCTCGGCTGCAGCGATGTGCATTGCAGTTGGAAACGTATCATTACTAGACTGCGCGCGGTTTACATGATCATTAGGGTGTACCGGAGACTTACTGCCCAGCTTTCCTCCAGAGATCTCAATTGCCCTATTCGCAACAACCTCGTTTGCGTTCATGTTCGTCTGAGTCCCAGAGCCCGTCTGCCAAATCCTCAGAGGGAAGTGGGAGTCTAGATTCCCTGAAATCACCTCTTCGCATGTTTCCGAGATCAGTTTTCCAATGTCATCTTCCAATACTCCAAGTTTGACATTTGTCTCTGCTGCTGCCTGCTTTAGGATTCCAAATGCACGAATCACAGATCTGGGCATTCTATCTTCTCCTATATCGAAGTTGATCAGAGACCTTGCTGTCTGTGCCCCATAGTATCTATCAGCAGGAACTTCTATGTCTCCCATTGTATCAGTCTCAACTCTCACTTTGAGATTGGTCTTGTGAGGTTTCCGAGGCTCTATCTCTTCAGAGGTGAGCCTGTTGACAACGGCTCCAGAAAGGGAGTTTTCAATCATCTTGGAAATAGTGGCAGATCTTCCTTCCCCTCTACCCTTACCAACCCTAGCGTCCAATCTTCTAGCAATATCCTCTGGAATACTGACTGAAATTATTCTACGATCACCGACACGATGCTTCGCCATGTTAATTGTATTAATAACTTATTAATAAATATATTTACCACAGTCTAATCCTCATACTCTCTCTACACTGATTATCTTCTGTGGGGACAACGGTCTATCTCCGGGACGAGTCTCCGTGGACTCGATCTTTCTTACGACTTCCATCCCCTTAGAAACTTCGCCGAATACAGCGTGGTTTCCATCGAGCCATGGAGTGGGTACCGTGGTAAGAAAGAATTGGGAACCCCCCGTATTTGGTCCTGCGTTCGCCATTGAGAATATGCCGGGCTTATCGTGTTTCTTCGCCAATGCAGATGTCTCACAAGGTATTTTCCAGCCGGGACCTCCGGTACCGGCCCTCCCATTGTTTGCATCGCTGGAATGTGGGCATCCTCCTTGGATCATGAAATCCTTGATTACTCTATGGAAGTGTAAACCATCATAGAAGCCATCGTCTACTAGTTTTAGGAAGTTGTTTGTTGTCTCTGGGCATTCCTCGGTGTACAATTGAATGTCTATCTCTCCTGCACTCGTTGTCATCCTTACGTATGTCATATTGCATATGTAGGAAAACAGGTTCAATATGGTATTGTATTGCGGCTATGCAACTATTGAGCCCGGCAGAGTTCCTTCTGAGACCTCCAACAGTCTGACTGTACCATCTGCATCTAGGGCACCCAAGACGAGGAATTGGGAAACGAAGCCCGTGGGCAGTGTCTTCTCTCCTAGGTTGATAGCGCCTACTACCATCCTTCCAATTAATTCCGAACGGGAGTAGTTGGTAATCTGAGCTGAGCTCCATAGCCTTCCAACTATTGGTCCAAAATCAACTCTAATCTTGTAAGATGGCTTTCTCATCTCTGGGAATTCCTGAACATCATCAATTATTCCGGCTCTCATATCTAGGGAAAGAAATTCTCCAATTCCGATATACTCCTTTCTCTCAAGTTTGGAAGGGTTGTATGGCAGATTTTCTGGATCAATATCGTGCTGTCCCATCTCTTCAACTCGCGATTTCGGACTTGAAGGTGAGGGGAATCAATCTTATTCCAGCCTCCTCAAAGGCTTCCAATCCTCCCTCTTGCCTATCTAGAATAGTGATACAACAGACCACATCACAACCCATCTGATTGAGCATACTTGCCGCCTTCAAAGCGGAGCCCCCGGTAGTTGTGACGTCCTCAAGAAGAACTACCCTATTCCCCGGCTGTAAACTAGATCCTTCTATCCCAGGTGGGTTTCCGGTCTTTCTCCCACCCCTACCCTTCGGTTCCTTCCTAACAATAAAACCTCTCAATGAGGACCCCTTTTCTGCCTTAGCGATTGAAATTCCGGTTAATGGTACAGCTCCTAACTCAAGGCCTCCAACTGCATCTACCTCTCCGATCTTCTTGATTTGATCATGAATTAGGACTCCAAGAAGATGAGCGCATTCCGGATCCATCATGACAGGTTTCATGTCAAAGAAGTGCTTACTCTTTCTTCCACTGGCTAATGTGAAGTTCTCTTCCTCGGAGAAAAGATAAGCAAGATCGCGTATTCTGTCAATTAGTATTTCTCGAGCCTGTTCCACTGATGTTGAGGTCATCCTACCTGTTCTGGCCTAGACGTAATGTGATGAAGATTGCCTTCGTTGAGGTGGATTTAGAGCAAGATGACGGTGAATGTTCTTGGACGGTCTCTTCGGAGTGGGTAGTGCTGTTGCGAGGGGAAGGCATGTCCAAAAACATCAGATCCGAGGAAATAGATGTGAAGAGGCTCGAGATTGAGCGTTCTGATTATTACGAATCTCTGGATAAGGAAATAGAGAAAGCGTATACAATCGCAACGGAGGCAAAAAAGAAGGGTCTGGACTTTTCTGAGTCGGTTGAGATACCTAGAGCCTCGGATTTGGCTAGTAGAACCGAGAAGCTCCTTGAAGACCCGTACCTCTATGTTGATCCGGATAAGAGGAGTAAGCCGCCGCTAAAAATTGAGGGGCATCTGAGGGAATTGCTGCATAATCACGACAGGGAAAGTGCTGCAATCATGATTGCGATTCATGTTACAAAGGAGATGCATTCTGCAACTGGTGACAGAAGGAGAGCAATTGATTCCGGATTAAGAGTGGGGTTGGCAGTCCTTACTGAGGCTGTCCTAGTGGCCCCATTGGATGGTATAGGGGAAGTCAGAATAATGAGTAACTCGGATGGATCTGAGTTTCTTTCAATCGATTTCTGTGGCCCCATAAGGGCTGCAGGAGGTACTGCTCAGGCTCTAGGTGTACTGATTGGTGACATTCTGAGAAGGGAGATAGGAGTGGGAAGGTACATCCCATCTGTTCCCGAAGTAGAGAGGGTCAAAGAGGAGTTCGGACTTTATCGTGCGAATCTCCAGTTTAAACCAGAACCAGAAGAGACGGATCTAATTGTCAACGAATGCCCTGTAATGATCAACGGCGAAGAGACAGAGAGAATGGAGTGTGCGGGTTACAAGGAAGTTCGGAACATAGTGAATGACAATGGTTCTTTCAGAACCAGAGTAAGGGGAGGGGTTATGCTAGTAATCGCAGAGGGTCTATGCCTCAAGGCTCCGAAAATCCGTAGTCATACTGAGAGATTGAGGGTTCCTGGGTGGGATTTCATTTCTAAATTCGCTGACAAGAAGAAGGGTGGAGAGTCGGAAACTACCGAATTGAAGAGCAGGGTTCTGGAAAAAGAAGGGCGATACATGGAAGACGTGATTGCGGGTAGACCTGTTTTCGGAGAGCCGCGAGAACCCGGGGGCTTTAGGCTAAGATATGGTAGGAGTAGGGCTACTGGACTTGCAGCGGCTGGTCTAAACCCGATTACAATGGAAGCATTAGGAGGATTCCTATCAGTAGGGACTCAGATGAAGATCGAGGGGCCCGGGAAGGCCTGTGCAGTTACACCATGTGTGGATATTGACGGTCCAACCGTTCTACTTAGCAACGGGGA